>NZ_JBQSVT010000016.1:0-101145 GCF_052376555.1 Specibacter sp. AOP5-B1-6 | reverse complement strand
AAGAGCCCGCCCCGCCACCTGGCAGGGCGGGCTTTTGCCTGCCGGACGGCCCGCGCAACGAGCCATTGCCGTGCCCTGGAACCATCATTGGATTTGGTGTGACGAAACAGGCAGTGCATTAAACACGGAAAATACTGTTCTAAAGATAAAGTGGAATTGTTGCCAGCGTCCCGCGTTGAAGAAAGCCGGAAATGTTCGCCCTCGTACTTCTCACCATGCTGCCATTTGTCTGGTTTGGCATGATCACCGCCATCTCCTTCATTGAAACCCCCTTGAAGTTTCGCGCCCCCGGCATGACCCACGCATTGGGTGTGGGCATTGGCAGGCTCGTGTTCAAGGTGCTGAACCTGGTGGAGGCGGCCCTGGCAGTTGTTCTGCTCGCCGCATGGACCCAGCGACCGGACCTGGTCACCGTGCCCATCGGCATCTTCCTGTGCGTGCCCATGCTGGCCCTGGCTCTGCAAACCCTGGCGCTGCGCCCGGCCATGGCCAACCGCACCAAGGCCCTGGCGGAAACCGCGCTGGCCCACAGCGGAACCACTGCCGTGACAGCCAAGGTTGGCACACTCACGCACGTTGCCTACATTGGCTCGGAACTGGTGAAGGCTGTTGCACTGCCGGTGGCCGGCATCCTCATTGTCGTGGCTGTGGCGGCGTAACCACCCATGGCGACCATTCCACTGAACTCCGGGCGCACGACGTCGAACCTCAACCCCTATGAGCCGACGGCGGCCCCACCGCAGGCGCCCCCACCGCAGGAGCCGGGCGGCGGCTCATGCGACAGCTCGGGGGCCCACAGCGACATCGCCGACCGGGCCGACGTCGTGAAGCTTGTGGAGACCTTTTACACGCGGGCCTTCGCAGACCCTCTGATCGGGCACATTTTCACTGACGTGGTGCACATGGACCTGGTCCGGCACATGCCCATCATGGCCGACTTTTGGCAGACGGTGCTGTTCAAGGCGGGCCTGTACAACCGCAATGCGCTGGCAATCCACTTCGACATTCATGCCAAGGAACCACTGACGCTTGAGCACTTCAACCGGTGGCTGCAGTTGTGGACCAACACCGTGGATGGTCTTTTTGCCGGCGAAAAGGCCGAGCTTGCCAAGGTGCAGGCCCACCTGATTGGCGGTTCGCTGCACCGACGGGTCACGGGCAGGCCGGCCAGCCAGTACAGCACCATCTCAACGCGCCCGCCGCAGGGACCACAGATCGGCGCGCCTAACGACCAGGCGCCGGACGTCCAAGGGCCGGACGTCCAGGCGAAAACAGCGGACGCGCCGGAAGCTTAAACCGCTGCCGGCTTGCCTTCATGCAGTCGGGCAAGGATGGCTGCCTTGAGGGTTTCCGGGGCAGCTTCCTTGCAGGAACGCTTCACAACCGAGCGAATGACACACTCAAGGTCGTACTCTTGGGAGCAGTCCGAGCAGCCGTCGAGGTGCCCCTTGATCTCGCCCAGATCAGCACGGGACAGTGCACCGTCAAGGTATTCATAAATCCGCACGATGCGTTCGTCATCGCAATCGCCCAGGCTTTGGCAGTCGCCCATGGTCATTTCTCCGTTTCAGTCATTAGGTTGGACTCTTTGACGTAACCGCGTTCAACGGCATAGTCGGCCAACATTTCACGCAAAAGTTTTCTTCCCCGGTGCAGCCGCGACATCACGGTCCCAATGGGGGTGTTCATGATTTCCGAGATTTCCTTGTAGGCAAATCCCTCGACGTCGGCAAAGTAAACTGCCAGCCGGAATTCCTCGGGAATGGCCTGCAACGCCTTTTTGACGTCCGAATCGGGCAGGTGGTCAAGGGCGTCGGCCTCGGCCGAGCGCAAGCCCTTGGACGTGTGTGATTCCGCCCGTGCCAGCTGCCAGTCCTCAACGGAGTCCGCATTGGACTGCAAGGGCTCACGCTGCCGCTTGCGGTACAGGTTGATGTAGGTGTTGGTCAGGATCCGGTACAGCCACGCCTTCAGGTTCGTGCCGGGCTTGTACTGATGGAAGGCAGAGAATGCCTTGGTGTAGGCCTCCTGGACCAGATCTTCGGCGTCGCTGGGGTTGCGGGCCATGCGCATGGCCGCCGAATACAACTGGTCCACATAGACCATGGCGTCGCGTTCAAAGCGCGCACGTCTGGCATCGGCAGTCTCATTGGCAACATCGACTTCTGCCACGTCTGTATTCACCACAGCGCTGCGGCTGGCGGGTGCTGGCTCGGAGTTGGTGGTTTGCTCAGGCTCGGAAGTGTTCATCACTACTGAGTCTATGCTCAGAGTCAGTTTCAAGGGTGCCGCTTGGACCAGTGTCTGCATAGCCGCCTTTCCGTCGCTTTGGGTGTTGCAGTTCGTGTTGCCTGGCCAGCCCCTGCCCAAGCCGCCACTAACCATGCAAACCCGCCAACGCCGTCGGATATTCCGCAAACACCGCAACAGCGAAAGAGTCGTGGGAGACTTATACACAGCATGAGCCTCCCGCGAGGCGGCCGCGGCCGTGTTTTGGGAGGCTGACCGAATCACTAAGGAGGCTTCCTTGTCCATTGTTCGCGTACTCGCCCGCCCCATGTTGGCATCATCATTCATCCTCTCCGGCCTCGACCGGCTGCGCCACGCAGACCAGACGGCGGCGCAATTGGCACCCGTGCTGCGCCCGCTGAGCGCTGCCCTGCCGGTGGACGCCAGCGAGAAAACCCTGGCCCGCGCGCTTGCCGGAACCCAGGTGGGTGCAGGCTTTTTGCTGGCCATCGGAAAATTTTCCCGCCCCGCCGCCGTCGTGCTGGCCCTCACGGCTGGCCTGGGCGCGGTGGTTGAATACCGCACCGCCGACACCACCACCAAGGAAAACCGCAGCCACCGCCGCAACCAGCTGACCAAGAACATCGGCTTGATCGGCGGCGCACTGCTGGCAAGCGTTGACACCGCCGGCCGCCCCGGACTGGCCTGGCGCACCGAGAAACTGCTTGAGAGCGGCAAAAAGAACGCCCAGACCAAACTCAAGAAGGCGGACAAGTCAGTCCGCGCGCTAGCCCACGACGTGACAGGACAGTAACTCCCGATGACCAGCGCCCATTGGCCCGCACCCTTCTCCACAACACCCCTGGATGCCACCGTCACCATTCCGGCCTCCAAATCGCTGACCAACAGGTATCTCGTGCTCGCAGCCATCGCCGACGGTGAATCCCGTCTGCGCGCGCCGCTCCAATCACGCGACTCGGACCTGATGATCGGCGCATTGCGGGCCTTGGGCGCTGTCATCACCGAAGTTCCCGGCACCGGCGACGTCCCCGACCTCGTGGTCACGCCCATCCCGGCCGGCTCCACAGCGCCCGGCACCATCGAGGTCGACTGCGGCCTTGCCGGGACCGTCATGCGCTTCGTCCCGCCGCTGGCCGCGCTCGTTGCCAGCCCAGTAAAGTTCGACGGCGACCCGGCGGCCCTGGTGCGCCCGATGGCTCCGATTGTGGCTGCGTTGGAAGGGCTCGGGGTGCGGGTCGAGGACGGGGACGACGGCTTCCTGCCGTTCACCGTCCACGGCACGGGCGCTGTTGAGGGCGGTCACGTGCAGGTCGACGCAGGCGGTTCCTCCCAGTTCATTTCAGCCATTTTGCTGGTTGCACCGCGCTTCAGCAATGGGCTGCACCTTGAGCACACCGGCGATTCGGTGCCCAGCCTCGACCACATTTCAATGACAGTGGAAATCCTGCGGTCCATGGGGGTTGTGGTGGACTCCTCCACGCCCAAGCACTGGAAGGTGCAGCCCGGACCCATCCCCGGCTTTGACGTCTCGCTGGAGCAGGACCTCTCAAACGCCGGACCCTTCCTTGCCGCCGCCCTTTCCACCCGCGGCACCGTGCGAATCCCGAACTGGCCGTCAAACACAACACAGGTGGGCGACAAGTGGCGGGAAATCCTGCCGCAGTTCGGTGCCACGGTGACGCTTAATGACGGTGTCCTGACGGTCACCGGCGGTCCGGACATCCTCGGCGTCGACATCTCCGACACCAGCGAGCTGGCCCCCTCAACGGCGGCCATCTGCGCCCTGGCCTCGACCCCGTCACGATTGCGCGGCATCTCGCACCTGCGCGGCCATGAGACCGACCGGCTGGCGGCGCTTGCCGCTGAAATCAACGCCCTTGGCGGCAACGTCGAGGAAACCGAGGACGGGCTGATCATCAACCCCGCTCCCCTGCACGGCGGCGTCTTCCACAGCTACCATGACCACCGCATGGCCACGGCCGGCGCCATCATCGGACTTGCCGTGCCCGGCGTCGAGGTTGAAAACATCGCCACCACCGCCAAGACCATGCCCAACTTCCCAGCCATGTGGGCGGCCATGGTGTCGCAAACTGCTGGCACAGCTGGAGTTGGCACTGCGGCGGTTGAAGCCGAGGCCTAGGGAATGGCACGGGACTACAGCAACTGGGACGAATCAGACGTCCGCGTCAGGGCCAACAAGAAGGGCAGCCGGCCGCGCACCAAAGACAGGCCCGCCCATGAGGACGCCGTCATTGGCAGGATCATCACGGTGGACCGCGGGCGGTACACGGCCATTGTGGACGAGGACCTGCCCACCGAACGCACCTTGATTGCCGCCCGCGCCCGGGAATTGCGGCGCAATCCCGTGGTGGCCGGCGACTTTGTGGCACTGGTGGGTGACGTGACGGGCAAGCCCGACACCCTGGCCCGCCTGGTCCGGGTTGAGGAACGCCGCACCCTGCTGCGCCGCAGTGCCGACGACACGGATCCCGTGGAGCGGGTGGTGGTGGCCAACGCCGACCAGCTGGTCATCGTCGTCGCGGCAGCCAACCCCGAACCCCGCACCGGATTCATTGACAGGGCGCTGGTCGCCGCCTACGACTCCGGCATCGCACCCCTGCTGCTGATCACCAAAACTGACATCAAGGATCCGGCCGAACTCCTCGCCAACTACGAACACCTGGACATGACAGTCATCATCAGCCGCACTGCCGCTGCGGGGGCTTCCGGCATCGACGCCCGCAGTGACGACGGCGACTCCGCCCTGCTGGCTGGCGGTGCCGTGGAGCAGCTGCACGGCTACCTTGACGGCAAAGTCAGCGTCATGGTCGGGCATTCGGGCGTGGGCAAGTCAACCATGGTCAATGCGCTGACAGGTTCGCAGCGTGCCACGGGCGGCGTCAATGCCGTTACCGGCCGCGGGCGCCACACCTCTTCGTCCGCGCTGGCCCTGCAGTTGCAGGACGGGCTGCCCGGCTCGTGGATCATTGACACTCCGGGCATCCGGTCCTTTGGCCTGGCACATGTGAACGCCGACAGGATCCTGCAGGCCTTCCCCGACCTGCAGCCCGGCACCGACGACTGCGAACGCGGCTGCAAGCACGACAGCGTCGCCGTGAACTGCGGGCTGGACCCCTATGTGGCGTCCGGGAACGCGGGCGACGCCGGACCTGCCCGCCTTGCGTCGCTGCGCCGCCTGCTGGGCACCAGCGACAGGACAGAAGGCCGCGCCGAGGCGAAGGAACTGGGCATCTTCGAGTAGTCCCCACCGGCCCCCTAACCTCGTTCCTCGGCAAGGGATCCCTGCCGGCGTGGGCCCATCCACCGGCACCTTAAGCTCGTTCCTCGGCCAGGGATCCCTGCCGGCGTGGGCCCATCCACCGGCCCCAGCTGTCCCAAGCTGCGCACAACCGGCCCCCGCTGTCCTAATCTGCGTGGAACTCGCCGCGGTTGTGCCGCAAAACTGTGTTATGCGGCACACCCGCAGTGGGTTCTGCGCAGCTTGGAACATTTGGCCAGCTGCCCGCGGCTCAGTTGGCTTCTGCGCACGGCTAGGCGCTTGCAGGATGCCCAGGCGCCACTGCCCGTGAACTTGTACGCGCCACTCACAGCGGGTGGTGCGCATGAGTTTTGGTTCGTCACCGCATATACACCACTGAGCTCCAGTTGTGCGTATAAGTTCACGAAGGTGGCGCTGACGGGTGTTTGCGCCAAATCGCGATAGCGTGAAGCGTATGACGATCGAACCCCAGACGTACAACGATGACCTCCGCCTGGCACATGTCCTGGCCGACAGCGTCGACTCCCTGACGATGTCCCGCTTCAAGGCCCTCGACCTGGGTGTTGAAACCAAGCCGGACCTGACCCCCGTGACGGACGCAGACAAGTCCGCAGAGGAGTCCATCCGCAGCCAGCTGGCCCGGGTCCGCCCGCGCGACGCCGTGCTGGGTGAGGAGTTCGGCAGCAGTGGACACGGTTCCCGCCGCTGGATCATCGACCCGATCGACGGCACCAAAAACTTCGTCCGCGGCGTCCCCGTCTGGGCCACGCTGATCGCCCTCGTCGATGAAGGCGTCCCCGTCGTTGGCCTCGTCAGCGCGCCGGCCCTGGGCAAGCGCTGGTGGGCCGCCCAGGGAACCGGCGCCTACATGGGCAAGTCGCTCGCGGCAGCCACCCGCATCCGCGTTTCAAACGTCGCCGAACTCAAGGACGCTTCCCTGTCCTACTCGTCACTGAGCGGCTGGGCCGAGCGCGGCAACCGGGACGAGTTCATCTCCCTGACCGACGACGTCTGGCGCACCCGGGCCTACGGCGACTTCTGGTCCTACTGCATGGTCGCCGAGGGCAGCGTTGACATTGCCTGCGAGCCCGAACTGAACCTGTACGACATGGCCGCACTCGTCCCGATCGTCACCGAGGCCGGCGGGCGCTTCACCTCGCTCGAGGGCGCCGACGGCCCCTTCGGCGGCAACGCCCTGGCCACGAACTCGATCCTGCACACAGAGGTGCTGCACCGCCTCAACCCCAACTGGGATGACCTGCTGGGCTGACCCCAACCAAGAAGCACAGGTGAGTTAAGAACGACGGCGTCCTCCCGCCGTCGTTCTTTTTGTCCGCCTGGCGCGGGGCTGCTTCGGGCGAATGCGGGCGCCCGTTACGCAACGTAACAAATGCGCCGTCGGAATTCTTGGGCTAACCTTTTGGGCATAGGTCACGAGTGCCAGCGCTAAACCCCGGTTTGCTGGCCGGCAACCCTCCTTTCGCGGCGGGGTGCCCCGGGTGACGACCTGGCCAGGCCGGAACGGTCATGGCAAGCGCGGACTCCTTGGCACCCCCAAGCGTCCTTCCGTCGAAGGAAACATTCATGAGCAACGCCCTGTTTGAGGAAACACTGCTTGAGAACACACAACTGGCGGAAACCTCCCTTGCCAGCCGCCCCCTGCTGCCTGTCGTGGGCCAGGACCTGCCTGCCCCGCTGATCCAGGGCGGGCACGTGCGGTATGCCAATCTTGACTATGCAGCATCGGCGCCGGCCATTGAAGAAGTGGCGGCACACCTGAACGAGGTGCTGCCGTACTACGCCAGCGTGCACCGGGGCGCCGGCTTCGCCTCCCAGGTAAGCACGTCGGTGTATGAAAACGCCCGGCGGATCGTTGCGGACTTTGTGGTGGCCCGCCCCGACGACACCGTGATCTTCACCCGCAACACCACAGACTCACTGAACCTGCTGGCCGGGTGCGTGGCAAGCATCCTCAAGCAGCAGGGCTATGCGGAGGGCCGCGCCAACGTCCACGGCGAGGTGCTCTACCTTGACATCGAGCACCACGCGAACCTGCTGCCGTGGCAGGCTCTGCCGCACCGCTCGGTGGTCGCCGCCGATTCCATTGCGGCCACCCTTGCACGGGTGGAAACCCAGTTGCGTGCCGGCAATGTGCTGCTGTTGGCTGTCACGGGTGCCTCAAATGTCACGGGCGAGGTGCTTCCCGTGGACGAGCTGGCCGCGCTGGCGCACCGCTACGGCGCGCGCATCGTGGTGGATGCTGCCCAGCTGGCACCGCACCGCCGGATCGACCTGTCCGCCAGCGGCATCGACTACCTCGCGTTCTCGGGCCACAAGCTCTACGCACCGTTCGGCGCCGGAGTCCTGGTGGGCCGCCCCGACTGGCTCGACGCCGGCACGCCCCATCTGGCCGGCGGCGGCGCCGTAAAGGACGTCAAGCTCGAGTCAACGCGCTGGACCGAGGGCCCGGCCCGCCACGAGGCCGGCTCCCCCAACGTGCTCGGCGCGGCCACGCTGGCCAAGGCCGCCACCGCCCTGGCCGCCCTCGACGCCAACGACTGGCACACCCACGAACAACTCCTGCGCAGCCACCTGGTCGCCGGACTGTCCGCGCTCGACGGCGCCACCGTCCACACCCTGTTCAGCGACGCCGACACCCACCCGGACTGCGGCAGCATCGGCGTCGTTAATTTCTCCGTCACCGGGTACGACGCCGGACTGGTTGCGGCATACCTGTCGGCCGAACATGGCGTAGGCGTACGCGACGGCAAGTTCTGCGCCCACCCGCTGCTGAACCGTTTGGGGCTGCCCGCCGGTTCACTGCGAGCCAGCTTTGGGGTCGGTTCCCGTCTCGAGGACGCCCAGCGACTGCTCGACGGCATCAGCACGCTGCTGCGGGACGGGCTGGGCTGGGACTACGTGGTCGACGCCGGCCGCTGGGTCCCAGCCGACGACAACCGCGTCTACCCCGGCTGGGCGCCAAACACCCCGGGCACGGCCGGTGCCGCCCCCTGCACCACCGACCAATAAACGCTCGATCACATACGGGGGCGTTTCAATCCTGCCAGCGGGCACCAGGCCTGCCAATAGCCATTAGAGAGAGCGAGGGTTGGGTAGAGGGTAAAGTTGAACGGCACCAACGCACAACACCCCAGGAGCGAACATGGCAGGCACCGGCGGACCGGTCTTCGACGCCGAACGGCGCCAACGCATGGCAACAGCCTTCCTTGAGGGCGGTGGCCACTACCACAAGGTCCGCCCCGGCTACCCGCGTGAATCCCTTGACTGGCTGACCGAAGTCGCCGCGCACCCCCTTCATGACGTCCTAGACGTGGGGGCCGGAACGGGCAAGTACACCCAGTTGCTTGCCGGGCGCGGCTGGACCCTGACCGCCGTCGACCCCTCGGCCGACATGCTCGCTCAGCTTTCCCACGCTGTCCCGCAGGCCACCGCGCTTGTGGGCACGGCCGAAAACCTCGAACTGGCCGACTCCACCATGGACCTTGCCATAGTCGCCCAGGCCTGGCACTGGTGCGATCCCCTCACGGCCAGCACCGAGATTGCCCGCGTGCTGCGCCCCGGAGGCACCCTCGGGCTGGTCTGGAACCAGCTCGACGTCGGACTCCCCTGGGTGCACAGGTTGGCCCGCATCATGCACGCCGGTGATGTCCACAAGCCCGACTTCCGCCCCACCCTCGGCCCGGAATTCGCGCCCGCCGAGCCCCACAACACCCGGTGGGGCCAGACGCTGACCCCCGAGGAGCTCATGGAGCTGGCCAAGTCGCGCAGCTACTACCTCAAGGCCTCGGAGCAGGTCCGCGCCAAAGTGACAGCCAATCTGCGCTGGTACTTGTTT
The DNA here is from genome assembly GCF_052376555.1 of Specibacter sp. AOP5-B1-6. NCBI lineage: Bacteria > Bacillati > Actinomycetota > Actinomycetes > Micrococcales > Micrococcaceae > Specibacter > Specibacter sp. AOP5-B1-6. The sequence continues at coordinate 91,759 of NZ_JBQSVT010000016.1, read as the reverse complement.
GAGCACCTGGGCCACGTCCCCGGCACCGAACTACAACTTCCCTATGTGACCCAGACCTGGCGCACCCGGAAGTTGTAGGCCGTCCCGTCAGCAGGAACCGGCGCCCCAAGAACCGCACCTCGACAACGGCAGCCCAAAAAGCATATGATTTCGGCATACCTACAAAATTGATTTAGGCACTTCGAAGGGTTGATTGTGCTCGAGACTGCCACAACCGGGAAAAAGCCGCTGCGCAAACCGCGCGGCGGACTGCTCCTGCTGCTGGGCCCTGCCTTTGTGGCCGCCATTGCCTATGTCGACCCCGGCAATGTTGCAGCCAACCTCACCTCGGGTGCCAGCTACGGCTACCTTCTGGTCTGGGTCCTGGTGGCGGCCAACGTCATGGCCATGCTCGTTCAGTACCAGTCGGCCAAGCTGGGCGTGGTGACAGGCAAGTCGCTTCCGGAAATTTTGGGCGAACGGTTCACGACACGCAGCCGGCGGCTTTACTGGGCACAGGCGGAACTGGTCGCCATGGCCACGGACCTGGCCGAAGTGGTTGGCGGGGCCATCGCCCTCCACCTGCTGTTTCAGCTGCCGCTGCCGGTGGGCGGGCTGATCGTGGGACTGGCCTCCATGGTTCTTCTCACGGTGCAAAACCGCCACGGCCAGCGGCACTTTGAACGCATCATCATCTTCCTGCTCGTCATCATCACCATCGGTTTCCTTGCCGGGCTGGTGCTCAGCCCGCCCGACCCGGCGGGCGTGGCCGCCGGCCTGATCCCCCGCTTCGACGGCTCGGGCAGCGTCATGCTCGCGGCCGGAATGTTGGGGGCAACCGTGATGCCACACGCCATCTACCTGCACTCCCAGCTGGCCAAGGACAGGCACCCCGACGCCCGCAGCACCCCGGCAGGGCTGCGCAGGATCATCAAGGCCACCCGCCTTGACGTGGTGCTGGCCCTCATTTTGGCCGGCGCCGTCAACATTGGCATGCTCCTGCTGGCCGCCTCAACCCTGGGCGGGATCTCCGGAACCGACAGCATCGAGGGCGCCCACACGGCCATCGTCAACAGTCTGGGGCCGGTGATCGGCGTCGTCTTCGCCATTGGCCTGCTGGCCTCGGGGCTGGCCTCCACCTCGGTGGGCGCCTATGCCGGGGCCACCATCATGAACGGCCTGCTCAAGGTGCGGATCCCGCTGCAGGCCCGGCGCCTGGTCAGCCTCATCCCGGCAATCGTCCTGCTGTCGGTGGGCATTGACCCGACCTGGGCGTTGATTGTGAGCCAAATCGTGCTCAGCTTCGGCATCCCGTTCGCCCTCATCCCGCTTTTGCGCCTGACGGCCAGCAAGCAGCTCATGGGCGAGCACCGGGACGGCCTGGCGCTGCGGCTGGCCGCCCTCGTCAGCGTGGCGCTCATCGTTGCCTTGAACGCCCTGCTGCTGTGGCTGACCTTCACCGGGCAGGGCTAACAGGTAGGCTGGGAGTGTGAAACAAACTGCCACCTCCTCCAGCATCGAAGACTACGTCAAGGTCATCTATGCCTATACGGAATGGCAGGACAAGCCCATCACCTCCTCCGCCCTGGCCACCCGCCTCGGCGTCGCGAATTCATCGGTGTCGGAGATGGTGCGCAAGCTCAAGGACCAGGGCCTCGTCGACCACCAGCCGTACAGCCCCATCCACCTGACCGAGCGCGGCCTGGCGCTGGCCCTGTCGATGGTGCGCCGCCACAGGCTGTTGGAAACGTACCTTGTGCGCGAGTTGGGCTACACCTGGGATGAGGTCCATGACGAGGCTGAAATGCTTGAGCACGCCGTCTCCGAGCATTTCATCGAGCGCATGAGCACCAAGCTTGGCCACCCCGCCCGCGACCCCCACGGCGACCCCATCCCCGACGCGCAGGGCCGCATCACGATGGCACCCTCGCACCGCCTCGACGAGCTCGACGCCGGGCACACGGGCCGCGTCAGCCGCATCAGCGACCACGACCCCGGGCTTTTGCGCCACCTGGAGAAACTCGGCATCGGTCTCGACACGGAACTCGGCATCCTGGGCCGGCTCCCCTTTGTGGCCGGCTTCCGGGTGCGCCTCCTTGATTCCACGCACGACGCCGGACCCTTGACTTTGGGTGACGAGGTCGCGGCCTCGCTGTGGCTGACATCGGTGGGAACCCACGCTGACTGTGCCGTGCAGGAGTTGACCGGCGGCTCGCTGATGAGCCGCCACACTGCACCCCGCTAGGATCGCCGATTCGGCCGTTCCAGGAATCGTGTCGCCCCGAATTGCGCCACAGCCAGTACGGCCATGGCGATGCCGAGGCCCGTTGAGCCAACACTGAGCAGTGCCGCGGCGGCTGCCAGGAACAGCACCAGTGACAGCAAGCTGACAAGCTGCCCATTCAAGCGGCGCTCACTGCGCGGAGCCAGGAAGACGCCCCAGAACACCACAACGACGCCGGGAATCCCCAGCCCCAGGATCAAGTTCCACGGGCTGTCCTGCTTAAAGCCCCAAAACAAGAACGCTGCCACCATGGCAACTTCCAGGGCAAAGCCCAGAAACTTGCTGGCAACGTCCACCACAGGGGTCAGTGTTGCCAGGTCAATGCGTGCGGCTTTCGCGTCCGCGACTCTGCGACGTCCCACTGTTCCCCATCGCCCCTAGTCGAGATCTGTCATGGCGGCACGATCCCTGCGCAACACAAAGCGCTGGACCTTGCCGCTGGGTGTTTTTGGAAGTTCGGCAACAAAGTGGATCCGCCGCGGGTAGGCATGGGCGGCAAAGCCCGTCTTGACCAGCTGCTGCAGTTCGGCGACCAGCGCAGCCGATGCGGCCCCGGACTCGCGCAGCACCACAAAAGCTTCCAAGACCTCACCGCGAATTTCATCCGGCGTGCCGATGACGGCAGCCTCCGACACGGCAGGATGGGTCACCAGCACCGATTCCACGTCAAAGGGCCCGATGCGGTAGCCGGCCATGATGACGACGTCGTCATCGCGTGCCGAAAAGTAAATGTAGCCGTCTTGGTCCCGGCGTCCGGCGTCGCCGGTGATGTACCAGGTGCCGTCAGCACTGTAGCGCTCGGCGGTTTTCACTGGCGCGTCCACATAGCCGGTGAACCACATGAACGGACTTTCCCTGACGTTGAGGGCGATCCGCCCCGGTTCACCATCGGCGGCACGCTCGTCGCTGTCATCGGCAAGCACGTCAACGCTCCATCCCGGCAGCGGCTCCCCCATGGACCCGGGACGCAGCTCTTCCTGCAGGCCGTCAGCCCACGCATTGCCTGCAACCATGCCGAGTTCCGTTTGACCATAGTGGTCCCTGACCTCCAGCCCAAACGCGTCCCGGCCCCAGTCGATGACGTCAGGTGTCAGGGGCTCGCCCGCGCTGGAGGCCCTGCGCAGAACGTGCCCCTGCCCGGGTGCTGAGCCTGCCCGCAGGGAGCGGTAGACGGTGGGGGCTGCGGCAAAGTTTGTCACGCTGAATTTTTCCATGACGGCCCATGTCAGTTCCGGGCTGAAGCCGGCCGAGAGGAGCAGGGAGCGGTTGCCCGCAGCCATGGGCGCCAAGAGGGCAAAGTACAACCCGTAGGCCCAGCCTGGGTCGGCCATGTTCCAAAACACGTCGTCGTCGCGGACATCCAGGCCAAAGCGGTGATACCCCACAAAGGAGGCCACCGCATTCAGCGGGATGGAAACGCCCTTGGGTGAGCCGGTGGTGCCCGAGGTGAACAGCTGCACCAGCGCGCCGTCCCCGCCCACCGCAACGGAGCCGCCGTCGTGCTTGTCATGCGCCGGCGTGAAGGCGCCCGTGCCGGCCACCATGTCGGCAAACGCGAGGTCGTAGCCGAACGCCTCGCCGCGGGCCACAACCACGGGCCGTGAGGCGTCGGTGGGGACTTCCCCGGCCGGGAGCAGCTTCTTGCGCTGGTCGGCGTCGCAAATCACCAGGCGGGTGCTGCTGGCCTGCAGCCGGAAGTCGATGGCGTCGTGGGCGAAGGCGGTGAAGAGGGGGACATCCACCGCGCCGAGGCGCCAGATGCCCAGGAGCGCGATGACGAGTTCGGCCGACTTGGCCATGAGCGTCGCCACGTGGTCGCCGCGCTTGATGCCCAATGACGTCAAGGCAGCGGCGAACTGCGTGGATTTCTCGCGCAGTTCGCCGTAGCTGATGTCGACAGCGCCCAGGTCGGCGGTGATGACGGTGAAGGCGGTGTCGCCTGCGGGATGCCTGTCGCACAAAAGCTCGGCTGCATTGGCCCCGGGCGCCGTGAAGGTGTCCAACAGCTCCTGCACACGTTCAGTCATGATCCGCTCCCTGCTTTTGCCTTGTTGGCTGCCCTCAAAACGCGGCGCCGCACGAGGCACGCCGCATGATTAAAGGCAGTTTAGCCTTCGCAGTCCTTGCAGAAGAACAGGCCGTTCTTCTCGCGCGCCACCTGGCTGCGGTGGCGGACCAGGAAGCAGGAGGAACAGGTGAATTCATCGTCCTGTGCCGGGATGACCTGGATGATGAGTTCCTCGTTGGAGAGGTCTGCACCGGGCAGGTCTGTGCCTTCGGCCGTATCTGAATCTTCGACGTCGATGTGCGCCGTCTGAGCACCGCCACGCTGTACCTGGAGCGCCTGAAGCGACTCTGTCTCGTGGTCTTCGTCCTTGTTGCGGGGTGCGTCGTAATCCGTTGCCATGCGGTTTTCAAACTCCTGAGATGCTCGTGGTATTGGCTGGGTGTTTCAGCGCCTCATACTAGCCCCTGGAAGCTGGAATTGCGCCCTTAATTCCCTGTTGTTTTCCCACAGCATAGGGGATGGTCTGAATATTTGGTGTATTCTCGCCGAATTTTTGCAAATATTGCTTTCCCCTGGCGTCACTTGTGGCCATTATCACCCTCCCAGCGGCACTGTGGCGGGGTTTGCAGGCACGTTTCCGGCCACCCAGAATCGCCACCGGCCACGCTTCGCCCTATCCTTGAGGGAACATGGCAAACAACAATTCCCCCCACTCTTCGCTCAATCGCCGGCAAGTGGCCCAGGCCCTGAACATTCCGCCGGAAATGGCCGCCCGAAACGGCATCCCCTCGCGCATGAGTGCTGCTGATGTGGCTGCCATCGACGCCAATCCGCCGGCCTGGTTGGCACAGTCACGCGCGAACTCCACCGGCAAGCGCCCGGTCTGGGTGGATCTGCGCTGCTACCTCTGCGACTTCCTTGAGGTGGCCCGCCCCAAGAAGTGGTGGCCCGAATTCACCTACGTGATTTGCGACTTCCATGACAACGACGAGCTTCCCGCCCCCAGCACCGGCTGGCGGCGCAGCGAGTACGACGGCGTCGGCAGCCGCTTCCGCGGCATCGTCGACTCCCAGGATGCCTAAGCTTCCCAGAATGGCTGGGCCCCCTGGCGTCCCAGCTCGATGACTGGGCCGGGAGCCGCGCACCCCGGTGGCTTGACGCTGCCGCCCGAATGTCGAGTAGGATTCACGCCGTGACAGTTTCGGCAAAATATTTTCAACACTGGCTAACTTCGGTGGCTGGTTCCACCAGCCATGCGGCCGTCTGCCGCGCCGCCGGCATCAAGCGGTCAACACTGGCCCAACAGCTGGTGCGCGGTCGGGTGTCGGTGGCCACGGTTGCCGCCGTGAGCCGTTCACTGGGACTGCCCGTTGTTGCTTCCCTGGCCGAGTTCGCCCCGTTCAACGATCTGGCCACGGGCATCCAGGCACCGACCCAGGCAGAGGCGTTGAGCCAAATAGCCGATGCGGATCTGCTGCGGGAAATCCTGAACCGCCGTACGGCAGCGGAAACCTTGACGGCACAGCTTCCGGTCACGCTGGCACCTCCCCACCACAGTTCTTCCGTACGCGCTTGGCTTGACGCCGTGGACACGGCAGAGCTGCGTCAAAAAGTTGCCCGACAGGCCTCGATTGCGCCACAAAACCTGTCGGCACAAATCACGGCGAACCGACTGACCGCGGAGCTGGCCATTGAGAGCGCGCGAATCGCCGGAGTTGGGCTGACCAACGGACTTGTTGCCACTGGTTTCCTCTCACCCGCTGAAGCCGGGTGGGCGGCCAATGCCAGGGAGCTCGCGTTGGAGGGTGCCTCCGACAGTGCGCTGGCCCTGCTGGCATCACACCGGCTGGAAGTACTGGGCCGCGCGTTGCGCCGCTCGGAAGACGAGACCGCTGCCACGCGGAGCATATGGGAGAACCTGGGATGACATCGATTCTGCAATGGGCAGCACTTGCGGTCTGCCTGGCGTGCGCTGCCTGGCGCATCCCGGCCATGCTCCAACGGCGAAACCGCAGCTTGTTTTGGATTTTTGCGATGGCCTCGCTGGCCGTCGGGCTGAGCATCCCGGCAATCTACCTGCCCGTCGATGCACTGCTGGGTGGTATTAATGTCGCCAACGTGGTGTTGCGGCTGAGTTTGTTTGCGGTGTTTTTCCTTCTCGCCGGGAAAGTCGCCGCCGCTTACAAGTCACCGCTCGCCAAGGCGCTGGTCCGCGGCCCGGCGGGGACAACCGTTTTGGTGGTTTGCTCCCTGGGCATCTGGATAAGCTTCTTCCTCTCCGAAAAGGGGCCCTCCAGCACTGGCTTGTCGGAGCTTGGGCACGAGCCGGCGCTGACTGCATACATGTGGTTCGGCATGGCTTATATGGCCTATGCGGCCGCCTGTCTCGTGGCCCCAACCGCCAAGGCAGCGTTCTCCCGGCGCCCCGTCCTGGACCGGGTGTCCGCGCTGCTCATGTGCGTTGGCTTCATCCTGGTCGTGACCACAGTGCCCATCCAGCTTTTCCCAAACACCAACTACGCCGTCCTTGGCGCCATCTCCTTCAGCGCAATTTTGTTCGTGGCAGCAGGTCTGGCCCTGATATGGCTCTCCTTTCTTCGCAGCCCCCTGCGCAGCAAGGCCGCCCGCTAAAGGAAGCAGTCGCGGAGACACAGGAAACACAATGTGCACTTTTCCATTAGTAATGGCATAATAATGAATGTGTGAACAGCGCCTGGCAATGCGTCACACAAGTTTTTGGGGGTGAGTGGTGGCCTGGTCTATGACCGGTCCACCACTCAAATGTTTAAGCAGCTCGGCCCGGGCCAGCGCCGATGGACGGACAGGCAGACTGGGCATCCACTGAAGTAGACTGCAATTTGTTGTGTTCTCATGGTGTCCCGGGAAGGTACCGCAAGTCCGATGGTTTTTGCTGAAGACGGCGACGTTGCCGCGTTGCTCAGCCGCCCGCCGCGGCCGCCAAACCCCCTCTCAACGATTCCGCGACCCCGGGTCACGGCCTTGATCGACGCCGGCGCTGCCGCTGCACTGTGCATCGTGCGCGGACCACGCGATCTGGGCAAATCGGTGGCCCTGGGCCATTGGGCAGCCGGCACCCGGCGCGAGGTGCTGTGGCTCCACTTGACCGAAGAATCAGCAGCACCCACGCGGTTTTGGCAGCAGCTCCAGATGGCACTGGGCCCCAAATTGCTCCCGCGGTCCCCCGGGGCAGCGGGGCCCAACCACCCCGCACATCAGCTGGCCGCACGGCTGGGAGGAACCGGCCAGTTTACCCTGGTGCTGGAAAATTTCTACCGGGTCCAGGACGCCCCTGTGCAGGCGGGGCTCCTGGAGCTGCTGGCGCACGCCCCGGAACTCAACATCATTGTGGCAGCCCGTTCCGCTCTCGACATTGAGGTCGAATACCCCACGATCACCACAGATTTTCACGTCATCGGCCCCGAGAGCCTGCAATTCAATGACACCGAGGCCAGGGATTTTCACGCAGGGACTGACTTGGAGCCCGTCAGCGCCAGGCTCAACGAACAGCTGAACGGCTCCCCGGTGTTGCACAAGTCGGCTCGTTACGCGGCGCTCGAACCTCGCCGGAGCACTCTTGGGCTCATCGACGACATTGTCGACAAGGTCACCACGTCCCTGCACCAACGGCTGACGGCCAGCCAAGAGATCCCGCACAGTGGCCCCTTGATTGGCTTCATGGCGGCTACATTGCCGTTGTCGCACTTTGACCTGGCCTTGGCGCGCGCGGTGGAACCTGACTGCCCCGATCCCGAGTCCCTGCTGCATGCGCTGGTTGAAGCCGGCACACTGTGGTCAACCACAGTCAACGGAACGCTCAGGTACAGCTATCCGGTGATCGTGGCCAACGCGCTCACGGCTCTTTTTTTTGAAGAGCTTGCTGATCGCCGCAATGTCACGCTGGACATCGCAGCGGCCGTGGAATTTGCCCGCGGCGAGTATCTGCCGGCCTTCAGTTACACCGTGGCCATTGGCGATTACCAGCGCAGCTCCAGCATGCTGCTCCGCTCCGGGCTGCCACTGCTGCTCGAGGCCCACGCCGGGTTTGCGGCCGCGCTAAAAACCATTCCGCACACCGAGATCGTCAAATACCCGCTGTTGTCCCTGGCGTTGGGTTTGGTCTACAACGCCGACAAGCTCACCCATTCGAAGGGTGCTGAATATCTTTCGCTCGCCTTGACGTCATCGAAGCTCCTCGGCCGGGCCCTGCCGCCAGAGGAAAGGCTGGCCATGAACATGGCCCAGGCAGTGGCCCTGCGAATGACGGGTCAATTCAAGCTGGCAGCTGCATCTTCCCGCACCAGCCTCAGGGATCGCAGCGAGCTCCCGCTGGCCGACCGCGACCAGATAGCCCCCTTTGAGTCCGTGGCCTTGGCACAATGGGGGTTGGCGCTCATCTTCACCGGCGACTTCACCACCGCCACCGCCGCCCTGCAGTCGGCCGTGTCCACAGCTCATGCTGCCGAGGCACACCAGACGCTCTTTTTCGCCACCTCGTTGTTGGCCTACCGCTATGCGCTCGACGGCGACCTGGTCACCGCAGCAGACCTCGCCGCCTCCGCGCTGGAGTGCATGCCGGTTGCGCCGCCAGCTCCGCTGTATGAGCAGACGCCCCTCTGCATGACACTGGCCATGGTCGAGCTGGGCAGGCTGCAGCCGGAAGCTGCTGCAGCGCACCTGGACAAGGTGCTCTCCGAGGCGGCCACGAGTGAATTCTGGGGCCGGCTGCGGATCATCGAGGCGCAGATAGATCTGCTCCGCGGCCACTCCGGCATGGCCATGGGACGACTGGACCTGATCCTGGCCCAAAAAAAGGAACTGCCGGCCCTCAACCCCTTCGACGCGGCTGCCCTGCCCGTGACCCGCTCGGCCCTGTTGCTGGCCCGCGGCAACGCGACCGGTGCTGCGGCCGTTCTTGGCCGGTCGACGTCGAAGAGCCCACCAGCCAGAATTGCCCTGGCACGGCTGAGCCTCTCGCTGGGCCGCCCCGCCGAGGTTGTCGAACTGCTCAGCACCGATCTCCGCCAGACTACAGCTGTGCAGGCACTGGACGCTTGGGTCCTCCTGACGGTCGCCAGACTCCAGCTGCAGGACGCGGAGACACTCCAGGCGGATATTGAGAAGGTCGCCGGAGCCGTCACGGCGCTCGGAAACCAGTGGCCCCTGGCCCTGCTGCCGGAAGAGGCCCTGGAGCTGCTGACGTCCGCATGGCAAGAGCACGGCGTGCCCTTGCCTGCGGCCCCGGTTCCGTCCGAGGCCCGCATTCCGGCGTCGCTGTCCAAGGTCTCCCTGACACCGCGGGAGGCCTCCATTCTGGCCACCCTGGCGACCACCCCGGACAGGGCCGAGATCGCACGCATCCACTTTGTCAGCCTGAACACCATCAAATCCCAGCTGCGCACGCTCTACAAGAAACTTGGTGTTGGCACCCGCGAAGACGCTCTCGTGGTGGCACACCAGGAACACCTCCTCACAGGCTGAAACACCCGGCCGAAAGTGCCCGTCTCCTCCTTGTGTGCGTGCCATTCACCGCAAAAGAGCTGCGGCCCCGTTCCTTTCGGAACGGGGCCGCAGCCCTTTTAGCACACTGTCAGACTAGTGACGTGCTGCTGCTCGGCGGCGTCGGGCGGACAGCGCCACGGCGCCAACTCCCAACAGTGCCAAGAGCAGACCAAAGCCCATCAGTGTAACGCTGCTGAAACCGGTATTGGCCAAATCACCATCGGCAGGCTGCGTCGGGTCAACGGTTGGGTCAACGGCCGGAGCAGACGTCGTCGGCCCATCAGTCGGATCAACGGTCGGGTCAACTGCCGGGGCAGACGTCGTCGGCTCGTCAGTCGGAGCAGGCGTCGTCGGATCCTCAGTCGGAGCAGGCGTCGTCGGATCCTCAGTCGGAGCAGACGTCGTCGGCCCATCAGTCGGCGGCGTCGTCGGCTCATCACTGGGCGTGTTGAGGAATGTCACGGCGTCAGAGGTCCCGTCAGTTCCCACAACAACTTGAATCGTCTCTTCCGCGAGTTCATAACCAACCGGCGCCTTGATCTCCTTGACCGTGTAGGTGCCTGGTTTGGCAACCTTCACGTTCTTGGTGTTTCCCTCGGCATCGGTGACACGCAGTGCGCCATCTCCAACGAAGACGTTGTCAACAACAACATTGAGGTCTGCATCCAGGATCTGGAAGATGGCATCAGGATCGCTAATGACCGCTTCAGCATCCACGGCATCAACCTTGGAGATCGACAGCGGGTAGCCGTCAGAGGGCGTGATCGTTGCCTTGGTTGAACCAATGCTGTTGATGATCGCTTCGTCAAGGGCAAAGTCCTTGATGCGGACCAAAATGTTCGCGGCGGGAACGCCCTGGCTGGCGTCCAGGACTGTGCCATCCTTTTGGAAGAGCACTACCTTTCCGGCGGGAGCATCATCGGTGGGTTCATCGAACCGGGCCTGGACGTTGCCGACCAGATCCTGCACATCGCTGCTCGGGTTGGCACCATCATCAACGTGGTCGGCGGAGACGAAGCCCACGAACTCAAGTCCCTCGGGGAGCACATCCACAACATCAAAGATCTTTACACCTGTGTACTTGCCGTGTGGCACCAGGGCCACGTTGTAAACAAACAGGTCATTAATCAGGTTGCCGTCGGCGTCGACTTCGGCGCGCAGGTTCTGCGTCCACTCCGTGTTGGGAGTGTCGCGGACGGTCTTGCGGATTTCAGCCTCATCACCGTAGGTGGTGGCATCCGACTCGACCTCGGACCAGTACAGGGCCTTGTCGTCTTCGCCGAAGAGCGTCGCTTTGTTCTTGATCTGCAGCGTCTGCTTGCCGACGATGGGATGGGTGTCCAGGGTCAGCGTCAGCTCAAACTGCTTGTCGATGCCCCGCGCGTTGACGAGCTCCAGGCCCGCAGCGCTGAGCGAGATGACAAGGTTGCCGTCATCGTTGAGCACCACGTCGAAAGAACCCGGAGCCATCTCGACTGACCAGTCATATTTGGCGTTGATGCCAGCCTTGACGGCGTCGAGATCTGAGATGTCAAAGACGTTCGTGTCAACGTAGTCGACGATGGAGCTCTTCGTGAGGTCAATGCCCTTGCCGGCGCCCACCGTGAACTTGTAGTCAACCTTGGTGGATTCACCTGGCTTGACAACAACGTCCTTGGTGACTGCTTCCTTCTTGAAGTAGTCAGGAGCGTTGAAGCCGTCTTCGTTCTCCTCCTGCGAGGTGACAAAGACGTCGCGGTTGTACCCGGTCTTCTGCGGCTTGTGATCCGCGTAGCTCCACTCACCCCTGTTGGTGAGCTTTTGCTTCGTTTCACCCGGGATAGGGGTCCATTCGTTCTGCAGCCCGACCACTGAATTAATGTGGGCCTTCACCGCGATGGCGGAGACAAGTGTGTTGTCCTGTCCAACGTTGATGTACAGCGACTGACCGTCCACGAAGTACTTTCCAACGTACTCGTTGCCGGCAAATGCGGCTGCATCCACGGGCTCGATCTTTTCCAGTTCGATGCCTGTGGCGGTGAGGAATGCGGCATCCTCGGTATTCCAGCTGGCCTGCGTCGGCAGCTTGTCGGAAATGACAACATTGGCTGTCAGTGTTTTCAGTACATTGCCGCCGTCCCACGGGGTCAGATCGGTATTCAGCGTATAGGTGACATCCGCGGGAGGAACCAGCGAACCGTCTTCCTGCGGCTCAACCTTCTTATTCGACCAGTCGGCAGTCTTCGTAAAGGCATTGCCTATGCCCGGACCTTCCATGCCGGCCTTTTTTCCACCGATGGAAACTGACGCTTCCTTGGTGCCTGAGTCCCCAAAAGTGGCCGTGTTCTTCAGGTTGACGTTGAAATTCCCGCCGGTGGGTCCTGTCACCTTGTCGGCAGCGGCCTGCAGCTGTGCCTCGAGTGCCACCCGGGCTGCCTCATCGGCAACGTGGGCGGTGTAGTTAATGGTCGTCTTCGACGGCCCCGGCAGATCCAGTGAACCGGAGAAGGTGTTGTCGGAAATGATCGGTGCGAACGTGACGGCACCATCGGTTCTGTTCAGACCGTCCGCATCCCAGGTGATTTGAGAGGCTGTGAAGGATCCCTCTTTGTACGTCATGCCGGCAGGAAGCGCATCCGTAATGGTGTACCCGGCCTGGGCAGCCTTCGTGTCAACGTTCAAGGTGTATGTGACCGGAGCACCAATCACACCGGCAGCGAGGGTTACCTTGCCGGTCTCGGCGTCAACGCTGACAAACCGGTTCAGGTTGCCGTTGTTGGCAACCCCCTTCGACTGGTAGTCGTTGACACTGGCAAACTCGTCACCGTCATTCTTGACGATGACGTCGAGCCACTTCTCTTCGCCGTCGACGGTCCAGTTGATCTGTTCCTTGGAGCTCCCCTCGACCTCATTCACGGTGAAGTTGAAAGAGACCAGGCCCTGCACGGTACCGGGCAGCTCATCCTTGAATTTGATCAGGACCTTGTTTGGATCGTCGGGGTCCTTCGTGATCGACTCGATCTGTTCGTTCCCCGCCGGCACATCTCCCAAAGTGACATTCGCCCCGAGGATGATCTCCACCGTGGAGCCAGCTTTCACCTCCTGACCGTATTGCATGCTCAAGGTAAGCGTCTGGCCTTCGGTGACCACGGGCGTGCCGTCGTAAGTTTCACCGCCTACCGTGACTGTCGTAGTGATCCCGGGCGTTGCCGCGGCGGCCACGCCGTTGCCAACACCGATAAGGGCTGCGAACGCCAAGGCAACAGCAAGTGCACCTGCCAGTGCAGCCATCCACCCCCTAGTAAGTTTGGTTGCCCCAATCCCCCCAGGAGAATGCGACACTGCCTCTGGTACTCGTCCGTGCATTGTGTTCCTTTGTATCGACTTGCCGGTGAAAAGTGTGCGGAAACCCGTGGTGTCCGGGGCCGCATCGTCACAGCCGTTCCCGCAAAGCACAAGGTTGTCCAATCAGAGTTTGGCAGTGGCGCCACGGCGCAACGGCAAATCCGACCCTATTTGACCCCGCACTTCACCCCCGGCCGCCAGGGAAACCGGGCACTGTCCGGGCATGAAAAAAGGACCCGTCCCCCGCCGCAATGGCGGGGAACAGGTCCCAATAGGGATGTGGAGATGGGGAGAATTGAACTCCCGTCCGATGTTGTGTTGTCAGGGCTTCTCCGGGTGCAGTTTGCAGCGGTTTTTCTCGGCCCCAGCTATCTCGCAAACAAGTAGCTGCCAGGCCCAGTTGTATAAGAGTCCCCTAAGCGCCTACAACAAGAACTTAGAGCAGTGGCCCTCTAGATGACGCCAGTATCCGGGACGAGAGCATTCCCGGGCTGACGGACTGTCTTACTGCTTAGGCAGCAAGAGCGAAGTCAGTGCGATTTGAGTCAGCACTTGTGTTTTACAGAGATCGTTAACGAGATAACCCTGTATCCTCGACCCGCTTCACCTGTCTCGACTAACACCGTCGAAACCGATCATCCCCTATTGTTTTTTCAAACCCACGCCCAGCGCCTTGAAGGGAACTGTTCGTGGACTATCCATGCTAGCGCATCCTGCCGGGAATTTATTCCGGCAGCCATGCCCCGGGGCACAAACAAGGAGGCGGGCACCGTTAATCGATCAATCCCTTGTCAGCCTTGGCCTGCAGCACCAGCAGCGCCGCGGCATCAATTTGGGCCGCAAAACCGGGATCACCTTCCGCCGCGTCCACCAAGCCCTGGTACATCTGCGGCATCAGCGACTGGTTCGTGCACAGCGCCATGGTGCCTCCGGCCTTCAGGAACAGGACCCCGCGCTCGGAGACCGGCACCGCCGCCACCTGCACGGCATCGCAAATGTCGTCGCTGACAATTATTCCGTCAAACCCGAGGTCGCCGCGCACCATGTCGTGCACAATCACCGGCGAGAACGGAGCCATGTCATCCGGGTCAATCAATGGATAGGACGCGTTGGAAATCATCAGCCACGGCACCCCTGCATCGACCGCATCCCGAAAAGGCTCGATATAGGGGTCGTGGCGCACCGTGGTGTCATCCACCACCCCGGCCGAGACATCGGTGTTGAGGGTGACGCGCCCCAGCCCCGGAAAATGCTTGACAGCCGGGTCAACACCGGCGGCCATCATCCCCTGAGCAAAGGCGAGCCCCGCGCTGGACACCGCTGCGGGTGTGTAGCCGAATTCGCGGCCAAACGCGCCAATCGGGGCGTTCTGCGGGGCGAATGCCGCGCTCGTCACGGTGTCCAGCACGGGTGCGAGATTCACATTGACACCCACCCCGGCCAGCTGCTGCCCCCAGGCAGTGGCGTCCGCGAGCAGCTCCGGCGCCGGCAGCCGGCCCTGTTCAATGGCCTGCGGCATGTCGGCAAAACCAGGCCCGCGCATGATCTGTACAAAACCGCCCTCTTGGTCGGTGGCCACAAACGGCCGCACGCCTTCCGTCCGCGCACCCGAAACCTGTCCGGCGATGGCCGAAACCTCCGCGCCGATCCCCGCCTGCCCGGCTTCGCTGCGCCCCTTCATGAACACGTTGCCCACATACAAGGTGTCCACCGCATACAGCGAATCCGCGTCGGCCCCGGTGACCGGCGAGGACACCATGAGCACCTGCCCCACCTTTTGTTCCAGGCTCATGGCAGCAAGCTTGGCCGCAGCCACTCCCCCGGCCGGACTGTCCGACGTCGGACCCTGGCTTGCGCTGGCTGGCGGCGGTGCCGCAGTGGTCGGCGCAGGGGTCGGCACTGAGGGCGACGGAACTGGCGTTGGTGGCGAGGGCGTTGGGGATGCTGCCCCACTGGTGGCCGGGGCGGGGGCGGAGCTGCTGCCGGCAGACGATGCAGGTCCTGCCAGCCTGTCATTGAAAAACAGCACCACCAGGGTGACCACCAGGGCCACGCCCACTATGGACGCGCCGATGATCCACCAGCGTTTGTTTCCAAGCGCAACCACTATTGGCCTTTCGGTATGAGCTGCCGTCCCTGCCAGCGTAGGTCAAAGCCGGCGCAGGTCAAACTACGGGCGTGCGCACGTTCCGGGCCGTCGGCAGGGACTGCTACTCGCCGCTGCCGCCGCGGTTCTTTGCGCGCATGGCCCGCAGCGCCTCGCGGTTGTCCTGCTGCTCGCGCAGGGCGTGGCGCTTGTCGTAGTCCTTCTTGCCTCGGGCGATGGCGATTTCAACCTTGGCCCGGCTGTCCTTGAAGTACAGCTGCAGCGGCACAATGGTGAAGCCGGATTCGCGGGTTTTGCGGTCGATCTTCTCCAGCTCCTCGCGGTGCAGCAGCAGCTTGCGGCGGCGGCGGGCCGTGTGGTTGGTCCAACTGCCGTTGAGGTATTCAGGGATGTAGACGCCCTCGAGCCACAGTTCGTCGCTGTAGAACGTGGCAAAGCCGTCAACCAAGGAGGCCCGGCCCTCGCGCAGGGACTTCACCTCGGTGCCCATCAAGACCAGTCCGGCCTCAAAGGTGTCCATGATGAGGTAATCATGCCGGGCCTTGCGATTGGTGGCCACCACTTTCAGGCCACTTTCCTTAGGCACAGCTGGCTCCCTTTTGTTTGAAATGATGCGGACTTGAAATGGTGCCGCTGTGAAATACTGCGGTCTTGAAAAAACTGCGGGTTCGCGCTGGGCTGCTGCAAAGCATCCCGGCGCGAACCCTTAGTTTAGCAAGCTTGACGGTGCGGACGACTACAGCAGGCCCATCGGGTCAACCGGGGTTCCGTTGAGCCAGGTCTCAAAGTGGGCGTGGCAGCCTGTGGAGTTTCCCGTGCTGCCCGAGTATGCCACCAATTGGCCTTGCTTGACGGACTGTCCGGCGGAGACGACGACGGAGGAGTTGTGATAGAAAACCGTCATCAAGGCGTTGCCCTGGACGACTCCGTGGCTGATGTACAACACGTTGCCGCCGCCGTAGACGACGTTGGTTTGGCCCGCAATTTGCACCACGCCGTCGGCAGGGGCATAAACGGGGGTGCCGCACTGGGCGCCAAAGTCGATGCCCGTGTGGTCATAGTAGCCGGTTCCGTTGAAGTCGGCCGTTCCGGCGGGAACTGGGCGGTTGCGCACAAACGGGGAGGTGATCGGAATATTTCCTGCGAAGGGGTGCTGCAGGCCAAACGCCGAGACATTGCCGGGTGCCGGCGGGACGTAGGGCGGCGGAACGAAGACGGGCGGGACGTAGTTGTTGTTGCCTGCCTCTGCCGCAGCGGCCGCGGCTGCAGCAGCCGCTGCCTCGGCTTGGGCCCGGGCAACCCGTTCGGCCTCGGCCTTGGCGGCCGCCTCTGCAGCTTCGCGTTCCTTGCGCTGAATCTCCGCGATCTGGGCGCCCACTGCGTCCTTTTCTGCCTGGACCTTCTTCAGCTTGGACTGGATGCGCGGTTTTTCGGCTTCGAGCTTGGAGTTCAACGCGGCCGAGTCACTGATCAGCTTGTCCACGGTGGCCTTCTGCGCAGCGGCCTGGTCCCTGGCGACCTGCTCGGCGGCAAGGGCAGCTTCAGCCTGCTGCTTCAGGTCCTTGATTTCCGCTTCGACGGCGACGAGGCGGACCTGGGCATTCTTGTTCGTGGCCTTTTGCGCCGTCAACTGTTCAAGGGCGGCGGTTTGGCTTCGCAGTGCTTGTTCGGCGAGGTCAATGGAGTTGGCAAGGTCGGTGCTGGATCCGGCGCCCAGGATCAAGGTCAGGTTTGCCGGCAGTCCGCCTGCCTTGTACGACTGGGCGGCAATCTGTCCGATCATTGCCTTGGTTTCGGTGGCCTTCTCGGCGTCGGCAGCAATCTGCGCGGTGATCTTGTCCTTGCTTTGCTGGGCAAGGTCGATCCGGGCAGCCAGCGAGTTGACTTCACCGGTGGCGGCGCTGACGCGGGTCTGCGCCTCGGACAGTGCCGCCTGGGCTCCGGGCAGCTGGCCTTGGTAGGTGACAAGGTCTGCTGCGGACTTGGCAATGCCGGCATCCACAAATTCCAGCGACGACTGGACGTCGTGGGCCTGCTGTTCCAGGGCGGACTGCTGTTCCAAGGCTGCTGCCTTGTCGCTGGCGTCGTCGGCCTGTGCCGGCGGGACCAGGCCGAGCAGCCCGACGGCAAGAAGCACCGTCACCGCGGCGCCAAGGCGGCGCACCACCGGGCGGGAGGAGCGGGAGCCGGGCATGTTGCGCCCAAGCCGGGGGGATTTCACGGATCCAATTCCCCCGCTTGATTTCAAATTCATGCCTTGTGGCTCCTTCGAGAATCGCTGCCGAAACAGCCTGATAACACCAGTCACATGAGCACCGTGAGTAACAGTGCCCCCACTAACCTTACACTTTGAGGTTTTTGCGCAAGGAAACTGCCGAAGAAACCCCAGCCAACACCACGCCCAGCAGGATCAGGACAGGGTAGATCGCAAAGGCGTCGGCGGCGGAAATAAATGGCGTCCCGGAGTTGGATTCGGCCAGGTAGCCGCCCATGAAGAAGTGCACAATGGACCACACCGCCCCCGAGGCCAACACCGCCCCGATGGTTGCCGCAATGACACCCTCGAGCACAAACGGCAGCTGGATCACCGTTCTGGATGCGCCCACCAGACGCATGATTTCAATTTCCCGGGTGCGCGATTGGGCGGAAAGTCTGATGGTTGTGGCGATCAGCAGGGCCGCGCAGACAGTCATCAGCCCAGCCACACCAATGGCGACATAGGTGGCGATGTTCATCCACGAGAACAACTTTTCAAGGACCTTGCGCTGATCAACCACCGAGTCCACGCCAGGGGTTGCCGAGAACGTTTCGTTGATGATCTGGTACTTTTCCGGATCCGTCAGCTTGATGCGGAAGGAGGAGGGCAGGTTTGCCGCCTCAACCGAATCAACCATGGGTGAGTTCGCGAACTGTTCCTGGAAGTGCGACAGCGCCTCGTCCTGGGTTTCAAACGTCCAGTTCTCGATGTAGGGCTTGACGGCCTCGGATTCCAGCAGGCCTTCAATGGTCGACTTTTGCTCGTCGTTGACGGGGCCGGCCACGCAGTTGCTGTTCGCCGGCACATCGGTGCACAGGTAAATGGTGACCTGGACCTTGTCGTACCAAAATCCCTTCAGCTGGCCAATCTGCATCTGCAGCAGCCCGGCCGCGCCCACAAAGGTCAGGGACACAAACGTCACCAGGATGACGGAAATGACCATCGTCAGGTTGCGGCGCAGGCCGCTCCCCAACTCGCTCATAATGAAAGCAAGTCTCACAGTTGGTCCTCATTCATTGAATTCTCGGTGCCGGCCTGCCCGCTGGGGGTGTTTCCGCCGGCTGGCTTCGGTTCATCCTCCAGCGGCAGTCCGCGCCGGCGCTCAAGCCGCGGCGGCATGGAGTCGGCGGCCGGGCCGTTGCTTGCGGCCGCGGCACTTACTGCACGCTGGCGGCGGGTCTGGGGTTCGGCGTCGTCCTTCTTTGCAGGTCCGACGGCGGATCCCCCACCTGCCGCCGGGACGACCGGGATCATGGAGGTGTATTGGGCCTTGGCCTCGTCGCGCACCACTTTGCCGTGGCGCAGCTCGATGACGCGCTTGCGCATGGAGTTGACGATGTCGTCGTCGTGGGTGGCCATGACCACGGTGGTGCCGTTTTGGTTGATTTTGTCCAGGATGTCCATGATACCGGCGCTGGTGATGGGGTCGAGGTTTCCCGTGGGCTCGTCCGCGAGCAGGATGCCGGGCTGGTTCACGATGGCGCGGGCAATGGCGACGCGCTGCTGCTCACCGCCGGAAAGTTCGGTGGGCTTGCGGTGGCCCTTGTCTTCCAAGCCGACGAGCTCGAGCACGCGCGGGACCTCGGCGCGGATGGCGGCGCGGGACTTGCCCAGCACCTGCATGGCGTAGGCGACGTTGGCGAAAACGGTCTTGGTTTGGATGAGGCGGAAGTCCTGGAACACCACGCCGATTCCGCGGCGGAACTTGGGCACGCGCCAGCTGGGCACGTTGGCCACATTCTGGCCGGCAACGTAGATCTGCCCGTGCGGGGTTTTGTGTTCGCGCAGCACCAGACGCAGCAGCGTCGACTTGCCGGAACCGGACGAGCCCACCAGGAACACGAACTCGCCGCGCTGCACATCCAGGGAAACGTCATCGAGCGCAGGCTTGGACTTGCGATCGTAAGCAATGCTCACATTTTCAAAACGAATCATGACTTTTTCATTGCCCGTCCAGCGATAATTGCTGGCATGCTGACGGCCGGGCAGTAGTTTGGGGGAAGAAACCGCCAGCATAATGACTATAGGCGTCGGACACAGCGATTGCTGGTTCCGTGCCGGTGTGTCGAGGCTCGATCATTCCTGTGAATCCGCGGGGTTTCCGGCTTTGGATGGCATGGTGTGCGGACCGTTTCACTGGAACCAGCCTCCCGAACTTCGCACCCCGGTGCAGCTGCTCCTGCGGCGCCACCGCTACCCTGGCGTTGGAATTGGCCGTTGGCGTTGGCGTGACCGTGAAGATGGTCCCGCCTCACATGCCAACACTGTGCAGCCGCGAGAAGGGGCCAAACCCGTCAGATATCGTTCAGGGCCGCAACGCAATCCCCGGCCCTTCCCGGCCACGGTCCAGACGCCGAGTCGAAGGTGGTTAGTCCTTCTCCGCGTTCCGGTTGTCGGCGCGCCAGCGGATGCCGGCGTCGATGAAGTCGTCGATCTCGCCGTCCAACACGGATGCGGCGTTGCCCACTTCATGTTCGGTGCGCAGGTCCTTGACCATTTGGTACGGGTTCAGCACGTAGGAGCGCATTTGGTCCCCCCAGGAGGCCTTCACGTCGCCGGCCATGGCCTTCTTTGTGGCGTTTTCCTCGGCCTTCTTCAGCAGCAACAGGCGCGACTGCAGCACACGCAGCGCCGCCGCACGGTTCTGAATCTGCGACTTCTCGTTCTGCATTGACACCACGGTGCCGGTGGGAATGTGGGTCATGCGCACGGCAGAGTCGGTGGTGTTCACCGACTGGCCGCCGGGGCCGGAGGACCGGAACACGTCGACGCGGATTTCGTTTTCCGGAATCTCGATGCTGTCGGTGGACTCGATCAGCGGGATGACTTCGACGGCGGCAAAGGAGGTCTGGCGCCGGCCCTGGTTGTCGAAGGGGCTGATGCGCACCAAGCGGTGTGTGCCGGCCTCAACGCTCAGGGTGCCAAAGGCATACGGCGCCTTGACCTCAAAGGTGGCTGACTTCAGTCCGGCTTCTTCCGCGTAGGACGTGTCCAACACGGCGGTCGGGTAGCCGTGGCGTTCGGCCCAGCGCAGGTACATGCGCAGCAGCATCTCGGCGAAGTCGGCTGCATCCACCCCGCCGGCACCCGAACGGATGGTGATGACTGCTTCACGTTCGTCGTATTCGCCGGCCAGCAGCGTCACGATTTCCAGGTCCTCCAGCGACTTCTGCAACAACGGGAGGTCCTTGGCAGCTTCGGCGAGGGAATCGGCGTCGCCCTCCTCCTGGGCGAGCTCGACCAGCACCTCAAGGTCATCGATCCGGGCTTGGAGCTTGCGCAGCTTTTCCAGTTTCGACTGGGCGTGACTGAGCTTGGAGGTCACCTTTTGCGCCGCGGCGGGGTCGTCCCACAGGTTCGGAGAGCCGGCCTGGTCGGACAAATCCTCGATGTCCTCCATGAGCTTCTCCACCTCGGAGACTTGCTCAATCGAAGTGTAGGTGGCGCGTAGCGCCCGGAGTTCTGCGGGAAAGTCGATCTCTGCCATGATATTCAAGCCTACGGCATGTGCGGCGGTGGTTGGGTCGGAGCGCCGCGCCGGGGCTACATCACCAGGTTCGCGCGGGCCGTGCTTGTCACGCTGATGGCGATGCCCTCCGGCACCAGAAAGTTAATGAACAAGGGATGCACGACGGCGATCATGCCCACTTGCGCTGTCCGGCCGTCCCCGGCTCCGGTGGTCGGGCCAAGGGCAATGCCGCCCAGCCCCTCCGGAGTTTCGACGCCTGCGAGGTAGCTCTGGGCCGCGGCGAGAACTCCCTGGTCGGTGAGCAGGGTGCCGGGATCGCTGTCGGCACTGCCGCCGTTGAGTTCGAACGTGTCGGCGGCTGCGAGCGCAGCACCGTCGGCCATGGACAGCAGTTTCTTGTGGCCCAGATAGATGCTGCCCGCCGCGGCGACGACCGTGACAAGCAGCAGCGCCAGGAGGACGTAGCCGATCAGCAGCACCATGACATGACCCGCGTCCCCGCCCTTGTTCGGCCCGCGCCGGAGCATGCGCTGGAACACGCCGCTGCCGGCGGTCGCGCGCTGTCGCTGGCAGGTCCGGATCACCTGAACCGGCCCACTTTCTGGGTGGCGGTTGAATCAACCGTGGCGGCGGTGGCATTGACACCTGGCAGTGAGCCAACCACCGGCAATTCAACGCGCAGCTGCACGTGGGCGCTGATGGTTGATCCCGCCGTGAGACAGCCGCCGTCGCAGCTGATGGTCAGTTCAGCACTTGCGGGGTCAAAGCCCATGTCCTCAATGGCCAGTTGAACCGCCTGCTCCGCGGCGAGGTGGGCTCCGGGCAGGTCTTTGTGCAGAACAAAAACCTTTGCTGCCTGGTCGGCGGCCCCCACGACTGCGTAGGCACCGCCTTGGACCTGGCCCACAGTAAGGATCAAGTACGCCACAGGCACCATGAGCAGCACGGCAAGGAAGATGAACTCCACAATGGCGGACCCTGATTCCGCGGCCGGGCGCCGGCTTGGTCCGGTTCGTTGCGGTTCATTTGATAATGACTGCATGGCCTGTCATTTCCAAAGTGCGCGACGGCCCAAACAAGCCCACGACCGGCAAGGGCGCGCTGATGGTGACGACGAGGATGTCCATCCCGTTGCTGGTCTGCACCGAGACGGAGACGTCCTGGGCATAGTCGGAACCCAGTGCGGTGCCCACGAGCAGGCTAGCCCGTGCTTGTGCGTCTGCCGCAGTTCTGTCGCCAAGGGCGCCGTAGCGGGCGGCCGACGACGCCGCATCGGCGACAGTATTGCGCACGTGCAGCACCAGGGCCAGTTGGATCAAGGCCACAAAGATCACCGTCACCAACGCACCCACCAGGACGAAGTCCACCACGGCGGCGCCCGCCTCCCGCACGCTGGCGGGCCGCTTGGCGTGCCGCCTGGCGGACCGCCCTGGTCCGGTCCGCCTGGGTCTGGTCCCGGCGGAGCCGGCACCGGGGCGGCTCCCGCCGGTACGGTGCTGAGCCGCGAAGCTTCCGCTGAGGCGGCTCGGTTCTGCCTGTCCGTCCCCGGCCGTTACGGCTGGACTTGTTCCATCGCCTGGTTGAACAACCGTTCCAGGGCGGGTCCGGCGATGGCCAGCAAACCTGCCACCAGGACGGCGCTCATCAATGTGATTAAAACCCAACCAGGCACGTCCCCGCGCGATCTCTCCGTGTCCGGGCGCAACGCCAGCGCCGGAAAGCGTGCGGCCAGGTTCTCCCTGAACCGGCCCAGCCATTGCCCCGCGGCAATCAGCAGAGTCATCCCCATCCCGATGAACTTGTTCGTTTCCTGCATGGTCTCTTCCCTCCGAGCGGTGATGCGTGGTTACTTGTGATGAATGCCTTCTCATGCCATGTGCAGCCGTCATCTAAAAGCCAAACTGCAGCAAGGCAATGCCGGGGAACACGGCGAAGACGACGGTGAGCGGCAGGACCCCAAAAATCAGCGGAACCATCATGGCAATTTCCTTCCGGCCAGCAGATTCCATCAACTCCCGTTTTGCCACGTCCCGCACGTCCTGGGCTTGGGCGCGGAGCACCTCCGCCAGGGGTGTGCCCCTGTTGACGGCAACGCTGATCCCGTCAACAAAGCGGGCCAGGGCGGCAACGTCCACGCGCGCGGAGAATTCGTTCAAGGCTTCCACCAAAGGCATTCCGGTGCGGGTCTGCGCGAGGACTTTCCCAAATTCAGCTGACAGGACCCCGTTGGATGACCGCGCCACCCTGTCGAGGGCGCTTGCTGCGCTCTCCCCCGCGCTGACCGCCAGGGCCATGAGTTCGGCCAGTGCAGGGAACTCGATGAGCATGAGCGCCTGCCGGCGTTTGATCCGGACGCCCAGCAGATAGTCGTAGAGCAGGTACCCGCCCAGCATGGGTGCCAGGGTCAACGCCACGGCACCCATGAGGTTGATGCTGCCCTGCCAGAGCAGAAACAGCGAGACCAGTGCCCCTGCCATCAGCCCCGCACCGGCACACAGCAACTGCACAGCCCTGAATTCCAGGGCCGTCTCGCTGCGTCCCGCCTGCTCCAGCCGTCCGCTGAGGCCGTGCACACTGACATTGAATTTTCCCAGCCGATGCACCGCGTCCGAAAGGACCAACCGAAAGATTCGTTCCAGCGGACCAAACAGCGTCGCGGATTCGTCGCCGTCCAGGAGCTTGGACCGGATGGCCACTGAGCGCAGCTGTGGTTCCACGCGTTGGGCGAAGCTTGGTTTGCGCATGGCTGGGAGCCGGGTGAAGCTCAGCCACAACCCTGCGCCCAGCACAAGGCCGACGCCGAGCACGAGCACCGCGTGCGTGTTCATTGCAGCACCCGCTGTTCTTCAGGCAACGCGCCAATGCGCAGCATCAGCCGGTAGCAGATCACCGAGACCAGCAGCCCGCCGCCCAGGACGGCCCAGCCGGCCGGGGAGTTGTACGCTCCCACCGCTTCCGGTCTCGTGGCCATCAGCATCAAGACAATCCATGGCGCGGCCACTGCCAGGCGGGCGGCGTTGACCGTCCAGGACTGCCGGGCTTCCAGCTCACTGCGCGTGCGGGCGTGGTCGCGCAGGAATTCAGAGAGTGTGCCCAGCAGCTTGCCCAGGTCCGAGCCGCCTACATCTCGGGTGAGCCGCAACGCCTCAATGATCCGGTCCGAGACCGGATCGGCCAGGGTGGATTTGAGCCTTTGCAGGGCACCTTCAAAGTGGCCGCCTGCCCTGTAGTCCGCACCAAATGTCTTGAACTCCGCACGCAGCTGGACCGGGCCCTTGCTGCCCAGCTGGACCAGCGCCTCCGGCAGGGACAACCCGGCCCGGATGGCCGAGCGCAAGTGGTCCACGACGTCGGGCCAGAGTTCGCGCATGACGGCGGCCCGGCGTCGTGCCCTCATGTTCAGGAGCGCAAACGGAACATAGCCGCTGAACAGGCCAAAACACAGGGCTATGGCGGGGACTCCGCTAAGCACGAAAACCAGCAGGGCCATCACCGTTGCCAGCCCGGCGGCGCTGACGACCAGGGAGGTCGGCGTCACCTGAGGGACGCCGGCCTGTTGCAGCAGTTGTTCCAGCCTGCTGCGCCGCCCGGGCTGCGGTTGGCGGGCGGGCTCGCTCCAGCAGGCGTTCCAGATCAGGAAGAGACCCATGCCGGCGAGCAGCCCCACGACGGCCGACATCAGGAGTCCCCCATGAGCGTGGCCACGTTGTAGCCGGCCGCGGCAAACTTTTCAGCTGCGGGCATCGCGGTTTCGGAGGCCGTCAGGAGGCCGTTGACCGTGCTGAACACGAGGCCGGATTCGATGATGCCGTTCTCAACGCGTCGTCCCAGGGCAAGGATTTGGCCTACGCTGCGTTTGCCGTTGGGCGCCCTGACGCAGTGCACCACCAGGTCGATGCAGGCCGCCACGGTGGGGACCACGAAGGCTGCGGTGATATTTTCGCCGGCCAACAGCGGCAGCGTGCAGATCTTCACGACGGCATCATGGGCCGAGTTCGCATGAACGGACGCCATCCCTGGAAGCCCAGAATTCAGTGCAATCAACATGTCAAGGCTCTCGGCCTCGCGAACTTCACCGACAATGAGCCTGTCGGGCCGCATGCGCAGAGCCTCCTTGACCAGGCGCCGCAGCGGAATTTCACCTGCACCTTCAAGGTTGGGCTGGCGGCATTGCAGGCCCACAACATCGCGCAGCGGCACCTTGAGCTCAAAGATCTCCTCCACGGTCACGACGCGCTCGCGTGAGCCGATGCCGGCCGCAAGGCAGTTGAGCAGGGTGGTTTTCCCGGCCTGGGTGGCACCCGACACCAGGATGTTCAGTCCGCTGCTGACGGCAGCACCCAGGAAACGGGCCGCCTGCGGGGTGAGCGATCCCAGTTCCACGAGGTGGTCAAGCCGGCTGGCCCGGGCAGTAAATTTGCGGATGTTCACGGCCCAATGGTTTTGGGTGATGTCCGGAATCACCACGTGCAGGCGGCTGCCGTCCGGGAGCGCGGCATCCACAAACGGCGAGCTGAGATCCAGGCGCCTGCCGGAGCTCTTCAGCATCCGTTCCACCAGGTCGCGCACCTGCTGGGCCGTGAATACCAGCCCCGTCAGCTCTGACTCCCCCTGCCTGGCCACAAACACCCGGTCGGGCGCATTGAGCCAGATTTCCTCGATGTCGGGATCGTCAAGGAACGGCTGCAAGGCACCGAAACCGGCGACGGCGTTGAACACGTGCCGCTTGACGTCGTCTCCTTGGCCCAGGGCCGGGACTGCACCAAGAAGCGCCCTTTCGCCGTAGTCGTTGAACGCTGCATCAATTAGGGCAAGCACTTCCGGACCCTGCCTGAGCGGATCTAGTCCCTTTCTGCGGATGAGTTCCCTGACTTCATCCTCCAGCAGTGCAAATGCATCCAATCAGACCACGTCCGCCCCTTTGCGGTGTTTGTCCACTCTTTGTTCAGGAGCTTAGACCCGGTGGGGAAGGCGCGCCAGAGCGAAAATATGTTCTGTGGACAAGTACCTCACCGGAACCGGCACAGCCCCCAACGGAGCCCCGGTGTCGAACAGCGCCGCCGAGGTCGCCCGGACACCAGTCCCGGACATCCGACATTGCGGGGACTCGTGAGGAAATTAGGTGCCGTAACAAATGCGCCAGTGCCGGGGCGCCACGCTATCCGATGACGGACGAATACGCGTCCACTCCCTTCGACGCGGACCCAACATTTCGAAGCCGGCATGTTCTATTTCAAGCCCGCCGCAGCAACCATGCCCCATGGACGATAAACTGCCAACCCTGCCAATGCCTGCAACTCGATAGTAGGCTGGCAGCATTGACCCCACGTCTTGAAGCCGCCCATTGCAGCCCCCGCAATGAAAAGCTTTGGTCCCCTGCGATGTTCCGGAGCTTTCAATTGCCTGCCACACTCTCCAAGTTGTTGACCACCCCGAGCAAGGCTTCGGTACGCCGGACCGGTTCGTTCACAGCGGCAGGGTTGCTCACATTTTCCCTAGTCTTCTCGCTGGGAGCTGTCCCCGCCCATGCTGCAACACTGCCAGGCACGACGGCGGCATCACCTGAGACCCCGGCCGCACCCGAGCCTTCCGCTGAGCCGGAGGCGTCGCCGGATCCTGCCGAGAGCGCAGAGCCAACAGAGACGGCACCGCCAGCGGAGACGACAGATCCCGCGGTTCCGCCCGTGGACGCGCCCGATCCCGCCCCCGCGCCGGAGACCTCTCCGGAAGTCGTCGCACCACCGGAAGAGATCACACCATCGGCCCCCGTGGACACAACCACGCCGGTCCCCGCTGACGCTGGCGACTCTGGCGACGAATCCGCACCCGAGGCTTCCGCGACACCGGCGGAAACCACGGAACCGACAGCCATGCCTTCGGCCACTGCCGACGCGTCACCGACCGCCACGGCATCACCGACGGCCGAGGCGTCACCGACAGCCGAAGACGACGACAACCTGCCGAATCCGGGTGCCTTCATGGGCCAGGGGCTCGCGAAGGAAGAGGTGGGCATCGCAGCCGACGCCCCCATCACCGCGAAAGCCCTCAGTGCCAAGTTGGCAGTGAAGTCGGCGGCAGCCCCCTTGTGGACACCTGCCGGCGGAATTCTCGGCATGGATGTCAGCGGTTGGCAGGCCGATTCAGGCTATACAAGAAGCACCGTCAACTGGGCGGGCGAATGGTCCAAGGGCGCCCGCTTTGTGTACGTCAAGGCCACCGAGGGCAACAACTTCACGGACGCTTCCCGGAACTCCCACCTTGCAGGCGCCGCCAAGGTGGGCATGCTGCACGGGGCTTACCACTTTGCACGGCCCAACCAGTCCTCTGCCGTTTCGCAGGCGGACTATTTCGTCAAGAATGGCGGCGCGTGGAAGGCAGACGGAAAAACATTGCCGCCCCTGCTTGACATTGAAAACAATCCCTACGGCGCCAACTGCTACGGCCTGAACTCCAGTGAAATGGTCAACTGGATCAAGACCTTCTCCAACCGGGTGCAGGCGAAGACCGGGCGGCTGCCCATGATCTACACGAACCTGGGTTGGTGGCAATCCTGCACAGGCGATTCGACAGTGTTCAAGAATCAGCCCCTCCACATCGCCGCATACACCGGTGGTGCAAAACTCCAGCTTCCGGCCGGTTGGCCCGTTTACAGCATGTGGCAATTCAGTTCCACCGGTCCCTTTGCCGGCGACTCCAACGTTTGGAACGGATCCCTGGCCAGCCTGAAAAAGTTTGCCGCGGGAACCACCGTGACACGAATCAACGGCAAGGACCGATATGAAGTCTCGGCGGCCGTGTCCAAATCCACGTTCCCGGCCCGCACCAAAACCGCGTACATCGCCAGCGGCGCGGTCTACACCGATGCCCTTTCAGGTTCGGCAGCGGCAGGGCACAACGACGGCCCCGTGTTGCTGACCGGGACAGGCGTGCTGCCTTATGTCATCCGGGCAGAGCTCACCCGGCTCAAGCCCCAACGCATCGTCATCCTTGGCGGGCCCGCCACCGTCAGCAACAGCGTCATGGGCCTGCTGAAGAAGTACAGCCCCTCCGTCAGCCGTATCAGCGGCAAGGACCGCTACGTTGTCTCTGCGGGTGTTTCGAAGTCGACGTTCAAGGCCGGGACAGGCATCGCCTATGTTGCCAGCGGAGCAATCTATACGGACGCTCTCTCGGCGTCGGCTTTGGCCGGCCACCAGGGCGGCCCCGTGCTGCTGACCGCAAAGACCATCCTTCCCGATGCCATCCGCGCAGAACTGATCCGGCTCAAGCCCCAACGGATTGTGGTTCTTGGCGGCACAGGCAGTGTCAGCAACAGTGTCATGAATCTGTTGAAGCGGTACAGCACTTCCGTCAGCCGGATTAGCGGAGCCGACAGGTACGAGGTCTCGGCCTCCGTATCAAGGTCGAGCTATTGGGTGGGGACCCAAACCGTCTACATCGCCAGCGGGGCGGTGTATTCTGATGCACTCTCCGGCTCAGCCGCAGCAGCCCGCAAGGGCAGCCCGGTCCTGCTGACTGCCCCCAATGTCCTGCCAAACTCCGTCCGCGCCGAACTCAAGCGCATCAAACCGCAACGCATCGTCATCCTGGGCGGCACCGGCAGCGTCAGCAACGGAGTGCTGCAGGAGCTGCAGAACTACGGGCGTTAGTTCCACCTGCCATGGTTGTGCCGGCCGCGGCTGCACCCACCGCATTGGCAGTAAATTAGCCAGCTCCCACAATGTCAGCAATCACAGTCTCCCAGACGGCAACCTGCGACTCTGCTGACAAAGGCCTGGCCGCCGCATCGGCTGACTGTTTCCAACGGTCGATCGCTTCGGGAGTCAGTGCAAAGAGCGTTTCACGCAGCGATTGCGCCGAAAAATCCTTGGTAATGGCACCCAATCCGTGCTCCTTTACCAAGCCCACCATGGCAGGTGATGGGCCAACAATGAGTGCAATGCGGGCCTGCACCGCCTCGAAAAACTTGTTGGGCAACGCGTTCTTGAGGTTGAAGTTGGTGGGCGGCAGAAACACTATGGAGACATCGTATTCAGTCAGCGTACGGACCAGGTCCTTGTACGGCACCGGGTCCCGGAAAGTAATCGCCGGAACGTCGGCTGCCAGGGCCTTCAGTTCGGCAACATAGTCCGGCTCGTTGGGCATGACGATCATGTCAAGGGTCAACCACGCAGGTGCGTCCTTCATGGCCTCGACAAAGTTCTCCAATTTGCGGTAGCGCTGCCCCGCAGCACTGTGGATGAGGCGGATCCGCTCGCCAGCGGGGCGCACTGTCCCGGCCGCGTAGGGGGCGGCGTTGGTGACAACTTTCACCGGCATGCCGTAGTCCTTGGTATATTCATCCGCGATCCCTTGGGAAACCGTTGTTACCGAGGCTGCGAGCGGGAGGTAGCGGGAACAGAGCCAGCGCATGAAGGGCGCAATAAACAAACGCCATTTGACGTTGTCTTCTTTTTCCCGCGGCGCGAACTCATGCAGATCGGCGTGCACGCCAAGCCGCGGCTCAAGTTCCAAGGCGAGCGGCAGCGTGTTGAGATCGTTGGCCAGGATCACATCGAATTTGCCCTTGGGCAGGATTGCCCGCGCAGACTGTACGGCAGGCAGTCCGTCATACACTCGCCCGTACTGGTGGCTGATCAGACCGACCTTGTCAGAGGGCCAGCCACGTGAGTCCGCTGGCAAGGCAAAGTGTTCCTCCACGCCGTCGGGGGCATCGCCATAGGCGCAGGTGCTCACGCGGTACTTGTCCTTGAACAACTCCACTTGCTTCAAGACCCGGGGGTCGGAACGAATGGGCGAAAAAGTCAGGATAAGCAGCGAAGGAAGGTGCGTCATGCCTCCCATTATTGCCGACTATTGGGCCACCAGTGAAAGCCGGGGCCCCTGCAGGCCGTCAAAAGACCCGGCGGAGCAGCGGTAACTTCGCGGCAAGCAGGGAAATGAGAAAGCTAACTGCCAATGTCACCAGATATGCGCAGGCAATTGCCGGGAACGACGTTGCGTCACGAACAACCGGCACGTTCAGGCGGATCGCTTCAAAAACCACGAGGTGGACCAGGAACACGCCAAAGGACGCGTTGGACAGGGCGACAAGCACTTTGCCGGTCGGCGCAGGGACTGCAATGAACCCGCACACCGAAAGTCCGACGACGAACACCCCCAACGCTGCCAGGGCAACCCCCGCACCCAGATAGGAAACCGGCAGCAGGGCGTCCAGCATTGGAAACACGCCCCGATGTCCGAAGTGCCACACGGTGAAGGCCAGCAACGCTGCGGTGCCCAAGGCCGCAGCACCTAAGGCAAGTCCCTTGAGGCGCAGGTTTCGCAAGGCATAGCCTGCGGCAAAATAACCCACATAGGGGAGCCAATACGTGAAAACATTCAGTGATATGGGTCGAGAGACACCGAAATATCCCATTATTCCCGACCCCATGAACGCCAAAACGCTCACTGCCAGCAGCACGCCGGCGGTGGTCAATGCGCGACGGCTGCCTTTGCCTGCGATAAATGATGCCAGCAGTGGTGATATCGCGTAGAGGCCTAGAATGAGCCACAGGAAGTACAGCTGAGTGAACACGGAGCTGTCATACAGCAGTTGCGCGATCCGTACGGCTGACAAATCCTCGTGACGCATCCAAATTCGCACGCCAATCAAGTACACGGCATTCCAAAAAATCAGTGCCGGAATGAGCCGCGCTGCCCGTTTACGATAAAAGGACGCCGGCGAGGCCGCCACGAGCCGGGAGCCAAGGATCAATGCTCCGGAGATCATCACAAACACCGGCACTACCCAGATGAAGGATATGTCGATGGCGGTCGCGGCCCACCAGCCCTGTCCTTCCTTGGGTTCGGAGCCCACTCGAAGCCCGAAAACGTGGATGGCCACCACACCGCAAATACTGACGATGCGCAAGATATCCAGGCCATAGTTGCGCTGACCGGCCATGGCCGGTGCAGTTGGCTCGCTTTGGATTCCGCGTGCGGCTTTCCACGCGTCACTCATCCGGAAGCTTGGCTGCCAAGCTCAGTCTCTGGTCTGGGACCCGACGCAGCACCTTCGACGGGCTGCGTGGACATTCCAGCGGCCACGGCCACCGGGGATGCCGTTCTGTTGACCTCGTCAATTGCGATCCTGCGGGAGAGTTTGGTCAATGCTGTCTCCATATGCCGGAACCGCTGGTATGTGGTGGCCATGAACACCAGGAAGCTGACTATCAGTCCGTACAGCACCAGATCCGTGCCACGGCCGATGCCAAAGAAGCGGGCAACGTGGCTCAATAGACCAGGAAAGAAGATGGACAATGCGGCGATGCAGGCAAAGAGGATGAGCAGGATCCGGCGAATGGCCAAGTGCCTGGCGTTGGATCCTCCCCGCATCAAGGCAAGGGAAACGACAATGACGGCAAGGACAAGGGCGATTTGGACGACTATTTGCACTGTGTCACCTAAACAAGAGGTCTGCGAGGATGTTGACTGAGTTCAGCAGAGACTGACCTTTGGCCTTGGAGTAATCGGTGTAGATGATCTCTACAGGATGTTCAACCCATACCGGCTTCATCTCAGCCAGCTGGTGGACCAGCTCGGAGGCATGTGCCATCCTGTTCTGAGTCAGGTGAATCTTGCGGGCCACCTGGGGGCTGAAGGCCCGAAGTCCGTTATGGGCGTCCGTCAGTGCCATGCCGGTGGCCATTCGCGACTGGATTGCCGCGGTTCTCAATACAGTCCGCTTGGCGAAGGACATCTGGGTGCGCTTGTCCAGGAAACGCGATCCAAGCACAACATCCGCTTCACCGGATTTGATGCGCCCGGCCATTGCCAACGCGTCAACGACCCGGTGCTGCCCGTCCGCGTCAAAGGTGACAATGCAATCCAATTCCGGATCGCCCAAGGCGTATTCAAAGCCGGTCTGGAGCGAGGCGCCCTGTCCCAGATTGACTGGATGCTGAATGACCACGGCTCCGGCTTCACGTGCTGCTTGTTGGGAGCCGTCGGTACTGCCGTCGTCGACGCACACCACGAAGGGAAATACCTCTCGCAGCCCCGCAATAACGGTGCCAACCACCGACACCTCGTTATACATGGGGATGACTATCCAAGTTCGACTCACCAAGACAGTATCCCACACAAGCGCGCCTCGACCGGGCCTGCTGCCGCTGGACGGTTCTTCAATCGCGGGCCATCGCTGAGAGTACATTGGCCATGGCAAAGGGCCCATGGATAAGCGAGGCCGCCGTCTTGTTGCGCAGCTTCCAGAGGGCCCGATCAGCCCGCTGATCGGCTGACACAACGATGTCCGAGGCACATAACCGCTCAGTCAAGGCCTGGTTTCGGGCCATGGCCCTTGCGGGGCGGCGCGACGCGAGGTTGTAGTCCAGCAGGCGGCCGACAACGCCCAGCGGACCGGGCCTTGTTGCCAAGGCCAACGCCGCCCGTCCGGCGAAGCTTTCACCACGGATTTCAAGCTGCACGACATCGAGCCCGAGCTGTCCTGCCAATACTGGCTCGCCCGGCCCGGCAACGTAGACAGCGGTGCCTGTCAGCCGAACGTGTGCAGGCACGGCCAGTTGGGCAGTGCGCCACAGGTCCTGGATCGCAAGATCAGCCCTGTCCTTGCCGGCCACCAGCATTGCCACATGGATTGTCTTGCTCACGTGTTGTTCCTATCGGCAGTCTGTGGGCCGGTCGAGGAGTCGTCCTCGATCATGGTCCGGAGTTCGGCAATTGCGGGACGCAAGGTGGCAGAACGTTCAAAGCTCTGGCCGTACTCCCACGCCGCAGCCCAGCGTTGCGGGTCCGGGGATGCCAGTTCCGCGGCGCAGGCCTTCAGCGCGTCCGCAATGCCTTCTTCGGACAGGTCCTTGGCTTCAAACCACAGCGGGTATTCCCGCAGAATTGTTGCGGCGGCGCTGTCGGCTGCGTGGATGGAAACGATCGGCAGCCCGGTAGCCAAATACTCGGAGGTCTTGCCGCCGGTGACATATTTTCCGGGCGGAAGGATGAGCAGCAACGCGTCGACACTTTGATAGAAACTGGCGACGTCACGCTTGGAGATCGGGCCCTCATAAGCCAACCCCCGGTGTCGACCTGAATTGAATATCTCCAGGACATTGCCTGGCACGAGGCCGGTGGGGCTCAACTTCCCCTTGAAGATGGCGTGGGCCGGGGCTGTGGCTTCATTGCCAAATGCGTTGTCCCAGCCGGCCAGGAATTCGGCCAGTGGAACGGCCGTGTACTGCAGGGTGCCCAAATATCCGAAGCGGGGTTCAGCGGTTGCCCCCGCCGTCGGCCTGCCATGGCCGGGCTGGGGGTCAAAACCATTGGGCACAACCCTCATCTCGGCACTCACCTCGGGGTAGCGGCGGGCATATTCGTCGTGAATTGGATCATTGACGAACCAGCTTTGCAGTGCGCCCCGCAGATATCCATGTTCCAGTTGTCCGCGCTCGGAAGACACACTGAAAATCTCGGCCCCCGTGAAGGTGTTGAAGGCCCAGGCATCCCGGTAGTCCAGCACATACGGAACGTCTGCCAATTCCCCGGCAACCTTGAAGGAGACATACGGGCTGGCTGATGCCATGACCAGGTCCACCGGCTTGCCGCGGTGAATTTCCTGTGCGGCTTGGCTGGCAGGCCTGTGCCACAGGGCATGGAAGTCTTCGGGGAATCCCTTGCGGCTGCGGCGCCGGAACACTTCCTTCCATATATAAGGAGCTTCAATGCGGAACCGGGAGTAGCGGCGTATGTCGCGCCGCCCCGGCTCCTCGGAGCCGCCGTCGGAAACATGCACCACGTTGATGCGGGGGTCGACAGCCTCCAGCAGTTGGTTGTCCATGCCGGTCAGCTCTGCCCAGATCTCCGCTTCCACGGTCAGCACGGTGACGTCCCAACCAGCGTCAACAAAACCATTGGCGACGGCTGTGCAGCGATAGACGGACGATGCCGAGCTTGGCGGAAATGCGAAGGCGATATACAGCAGATGGGGGCGGTTCACGCGTTGGCCCCCAACACCTTTTCGTACCCTGAGATCAGGCGTGGCAGCAAAACCTCCGGGGAGTGTGTCCGGCGGATGTAGTCGACACTCGCCAGTTCCCTCGACAACGCGGCAGGATCCGCCAACGACTCACGCACGGCTTCCCCCACCGACGCCCGCGCCACGGAGACGGTGGCGACGTCCGACGGATAGCCGGGATCCTGGTCCGCAATAATGGTCGGAATGCCCATGCCCATGGCTTCAAGTTCGCTGGTTGCCAGAATGCCCGCGATTTGGCCCACGGCAACGTGGGCCCGTGACATCTCGCGCAGGTAGTCGGGCTTGGACATGTGCGGGAGCAGTTGGACACCCATCGCGGCAACCTCGGGTGCCCGGTCTCCCCAATCCAGTCCGACGACGTCGACGTCCATGCCCTTCAACGCAGCGACGACATCGGCCGCGGTCTGCACCCACGCGTCGCCGCCCTTTGACGCATCCCAGCGGGACGGGAAGAACACCCTCGGCTTGGCTGCAGGCGCCCATGGCGGAAGCTCCGAAATGTCGACGGGGATGGGCATGTACTCTGCGTCGGCCCGGGCCTGCTCGGCCTTCTCACGGTTGTCCGGCGTGGCGTACCAAACGTGCCCGGCACCATCCACGTCGGCCTTGATCGCAGCATGGTGCTGCTCTTGCCAGTAGTTCTCCCGAATGTCGGTTCCGTGCAATGTGAGCGCATAGGGACGTGCAAAACGCCCGCGGGCCCATTTTGCCCGTCCGCCCATGTTGACGTGCCACAGCTGCGTACGCGGATAGGCGGCCGCCATGTCCAGGAGGAAGCCGTAGTAGGCGATTTTTGATCCGCCCCGTGTCCAAGGTCCCTCGACCATCTTCCAGGGCCGTCCCTGCCGCCGGGCTTCACGGAAAAAGTTTTTGCCGACGTCGGCACAGTCAAAAAGTTGCGTAACCCGTAGTTCCTTGCTCATGCCCTCCATTGTCGCATTGTGGGGAAAGCTTCCGGCACGGCACACGGAGGCCTCGAAGGCTTGTGGCCACACCCACAGGCAGAGTCCCGGCTTTTGGCTGCCTGAGGCGGGCCAGCCCGTAGAATGAAATGAATTCTTCCACTGCAGTACTGGAGTAAAACTTGAAAAATCTGCGCCGAACACTTGGCCAGCTGTTGCCGTTGCTTCCCTCCAACGCGAGAAAGTTCCTGCTCATTTTTGCGTCGCTGTCGTCCTTGCTGGTCCTGCTGGATGCTGCCGCGTTGGGCGTGTTTGCGCTGGTGCTGAACCAGATCATGCAGTCGCAGTCCACGGGCAACACCATGTCGCTGCCGCTGGTTGGCGCCATTTCTGAAAACACCGGGCTGATCGTTTTGATTGTGTCCGCGGCTGTCATGATCTTGAAGTCATTTTTGAACATCTGGCTGCAGTGGATTTCCACCAGAAAATTTGCCGACTATGAATTGGAAATCGGCACCGTCCTCTTCCAGAGCTACATCAGGGCCCCCTGGATTTCACGCCAGAACCGGTCAACAAGCGAACTCGTGCGGATGATCGACGTGGGCATTGCCAACACCATTTCAGGTGTGTTGTTCCCCGCCGTGGTGCTCCCCGCCCAGGGCTTGACGTTCTTGTCGGTGCTGGTCATCCTCGTGGCGGCTTCCTGGCAGACGGCCTTGATCACCTTGATTTATCTGGGCATCATCGCCGCATTCCTGTACCTTTACCTGTCCAGGAAGTCGTATGAGGCCGGCCGGGTCAACCGTGACGCTGCCATGCGGATGTCGACACTCGTCGCAGAAATGCTGGCGGCCCTGAAGGAGATCACGCTCCGCGACAAGGCCGATGAAGTCGGCGATGTGGTTTACATCAGCCGGGAAAAGGCCGCACGGTCCCGGTCCAATATCCGCTTCCTCGCCACAGTTCCAAAATTTGTGATCGACATGGCCTTGATCGGCGGATTCGTTTTGATCGGCACCGTTGGTTTCTTCAGCGGCGGCATCGGCACGGCGATGTCCTCGGTGGCCATCTTCGCCCTGGCCGGGTTCAAGATGGTGCCGGCGCTGACAACCATCCAGGGCCAGGTCACGCTGGTCCAGTCCACGCTGCCCTACACGGAACTTGTCATGGCGGACATCCGTGAAGCCGCAGACTTCCGCGACAACGCCGAAAAACTCGGCAAGACACCCATCACCGGCGACCCGAAAATGCTTGAACTGCGCGACGTCGAATTCACGTATCCCGGAGTGGACACCCCCGCGATCACCAACATCGACCTCACGCTTCCGCTGGGCTCCTCTGTCGGGGTGGTGGGACAGTCCGGGGCCGGAAAGTCCACGTTGATAGACATCTTCCTCGGCCTGCTGGTGCCCTCCAGCGGTTCCATGACGCTCGACGGCGTGCCGCTGGAAGACGTGCTGGCCGACTGGCGCAAGCGCGTGGGGTATGTCCCCCAGGAAGTTGCCATCTTTGACGGCACCGTGGCGCAAAACGTTGCCTTGTCCTGGGGCAGCGAGGTGGACGAGGACCGTGTGCGCACCTCACTTGCCCGTGCCCAGCTGCTGGAGACGGTCGACGCCCGGCCGGAGGGCATCCACGGGCGTGTGGGCGAACGCGGCGGATCACTCTCGGGTGGCCAGCGCCAGCGCCTCGGCATTGCCCGCGCGCTCTACATGGACCCCTTGGTGCTGGTGCTGGATGAAGCAACCAGCGCCCTGGACACGGCGACGGAGGCCGCCGTTGCCACGGCAATCAGCGAACTACAGGGTGATGTCACCGTGATTTCGGTGGCCCACCGCCTGTCAACCATCCGCAACTGCGACCAGGTTTTCTTCATGAGCGAAGGCACCATCGAGACCCGGGGCACCTTTGACGAAGTGGTTGCTGCCAACCCCAGCTTCGCCCAGCAGGCAGCCCTGGCCGGACTGACGCCGCAGCCGTCGGTGCCCGAGCAACACTCCTGACTAGTGCCGCCCAGCGATGAGGCCCGCCGTCGCTTCAGCGTTGACGTCGGCATTATAGCGCCGTGCCCACAGTTCCTTGGGTGCGTAGGCGTCAGGTCCTGCTGACAGGACGTGGGCCAATTTTGTGGCCAGGTCATCGTCCGTGAAGTCTGCGGGAATGAGTTCGCCGGTGCCAAGTTCAGTCCCCACGATTTCGGCCGTTCCGCCAACGTCCGTTGCGACCACCGGGATGCCGTAGGAAATGGCTTCCATGATGCTCACAGGCACCCCTTCGGACGCGCTCACGTTGATGAACGCTGCAATGTTGTGGGTGCTGTAACAGCTAAGGATATCTTCGTGCCGGGTGGCCCCACGGATTTCAACCGAGAGTCCGGGCCGGTCGAGCAGCGCCACCTTGCTGCGCAGTTCAGTTTCCAGCGCGCCGCCCCCGAAGTGGATCCACGTCAGCGGCGTGTCCAGGGGAAGTTTTTTCAGTGCCTCCACGATCCGGTCAACACGTTTGACGGGAATGACATACGAACAACTGACAATGGTCTGGCCGGGCCTTGCATCCGAGCCCCGTGGTGCCGCATCCGCTGGCGGCACCACGTCCAGCGGGGCCGCGCTCCCCAACCGGCGGACAACAATCTTCGCCGCAAGCTGTTCACGGGGGTACTTTTCCAGAAGATAATCACGGGACTGCTGGGAAATCGCCAGGATCCTGTCGGTGCGGCCAAAAAGTGCCGGACGGAACGGCAGGTATCCGGATTCCTCTTCATACAGGTCATAGCGGTGGAGCCTGAGGTTCACGGAAGCAACCTGTCCCCTGATCCACGGCACGAGCATGCCAATGCCCATCCCCCAGAAGCTGTACACAGTTGTGTCCACTCCGTGTTCATACAACGCGGCCCTGAGCCGGGAGTCGTTGGCAAGTCCCATACCAGCGATTGTTCCGGCCACGAAGGTGCGAAAGTGCCCTGTCAGGCGCCCCCTGCGGGCCTCCAAAAGCGTGACACCGGCCAGCCGGAGGAGATTGTGGGCGGAGAACAACGCTTTGATCTTCTCTGCCCGCGGCATTCCGTAAAGGCTTCCGCCAAAGCTCACATTCGCGGGCAGCGCCGCCATTTCCGCCGGCTCACCGGGAGCATAGTTGAACACCACGACTTCGTCGAAATGGGCGGCAAGGGCGGGGATTTCGGCAGCGACGAAAACATGGTCGCCACTGAGGAATGGGTATTGGTTCGCCAGCAGGACTAATCGACGTACAGCCATAATTGCTTCCTTTGTGTTCAAAGATTCCATGGAGTCCAACGGATCCGTCGGGGTCGGCCCCCTGCACCGGAACAGGATCCCGGCCCCGGAGCGTCAGGACCGGGCAACCGCTGCCAGGTAGGCGTCATCAAAAAGTGCGCCAACCGTTGCCGGAGAAAAGCGTTCCCTGATCGGTGCGGCAATGGATTCGGCGGAAACGGACTTGAAGGCGTCAACGGCATCGACGACGGCGGCACCGAGCACCTCGGGGCGCGGGTCGTCCACGAGCCGGCTGTTCGACGCGTCGGCATAATCGCTGAAGCCGCCCACGCGGGTGGCCACCACGGCACGCCCGGCCGCCAGTGCTTCGGCAGCCGAAGTGAAGAAGTTTTCCTGCTCGGTGGGCAGGAAAAACAGGTCCGCTGCAGCCAGGTACGCGGCCACCTCGGCGGGCCGGACGGAGCCGGTCAGGGTGACGGAACCGGCAAGCCCCAGCTCGTCCACCAGGGACTCGCACTCCGCGCGCTGGGCTCCCTCCCCCACCCAGGTCAGGTGTGCGGCAATTCCTTGTTCGCGCAGCCAGGCAACAGTTTTGATGGTTGTCAGCGGCCGTTTCCGCGGGATGAGCCCGCCCACGGCCACCAGCTGCAGCGGGCTGCCAAACCTGCTGGGCAGCACGGGGCCGCGGCCTTTGACTACACAGGGCACAACACGGGCCGCGTCGGGCCGGGCGAAGCGCTGCATCTCGGCGGCCAGCTGGCCGGTCACGCCCGTGACGACATGCGGGAATCTCAGCCCACGCCGCAGTCCGGAGAGCTTTTTCCACAGCGGCGAGACGCTGGCAGGGTTCACCACACCGTTCCAGTGTTCGGTGTGGACCCACGGGCGGCCCCGCCCCAACAAAGTCCGCGCAGCCCATGCAGGCAGGGTCAGCAGGATCGAGGAGAATGCCATCGTGTGCACGACATCGGCCCAGGCCAGCTCCCGCACTAGCAGCCGTTGGCAGGCCAACAGTGTCAAGGGACGTTTGGGGTCGGCGGCGACGCGCCGGACGGGGACGCCTTCCCAGCTGCCGTTGCTGTCGGCCGGAAGGGCCAGCGACGTCCCAAGTCGGATGTGCACCACGCGAACCTCGTGTCCCTGGCCGCGGATCGCCTCCACATGGTCGGCGTTGAACGGCGCCTCGGCCGGGCGCTCCTCGTGCGGGTACCAGGTGGCGATGACCAAAATCTTCATGGGTTCCTTGACGGCGTCTGGGTAGATGGGGGAAGTGTGGCTGGGGGAAGCAGGGACAAGCTAGGACACCAAGGCCGAGGCGCTCATGAAACGCAATGGCGCTTCTGGATGCAGCAACGCAGACACATCCCGTGGCAGCCACGTCCGCGGATTGCTGAACGTCCGCCGCAGCGTCGCCAACGACTTCATGACCGAAGAATCCGCCTCTTGGCGTGCCACTGCATCAAGCAGCGTGCGGTCGGCCACCGACAGCGGCCGGGCAGCCCGCGGCGCGGCAAACAGCAGTCGCCGCGCCACCACCGCCATCTCCGCAGCGTCCTGCGCAGACCAGCTGCCGGCCTCGGCCCGCAGCAAGACATGGCCAAAAACGTGCACGCGCAGCAGCTTCGTGACAATTGCCGTCCGCTCCCGACCGGCAAGCCGGGCAAACCAGCCGCTGTCCACGAGGTCGGCGGCAAATGCGAGGTCCTCCGTCACGGGGCGGGGGGTCGCCGTGACCCGGACCGCGGCGTCGTCGTGCACCAAATAGCGCGGAAGCCCGCGTCCGTAGCTGATCCGGGCGCCGGAGAACCACAGCGCAGCGGAGAACGACTGATCCTCCCCGGTGGCATATCGGGTGGGCAAAATCAGCTCGAGGGAGCGGACCAGTGACAGCCGCAGGATGCCCAGCGGCGCCGTGCGGTACGTGAGCCTGTCGGCCACGGGATCCAAACGAGCCGACCGGTTCCGGCGCACCACGGGCGTGCGGATTGCCCCGCCGCCGGCGTGGGCCATGGGTGCGATGAGTACGTCGGCAGAATCGCCCTCAGCCCGCTGCACCCACTGGGCCAGGGCGCCGGGTTCCAGCGAATCGTCGCTGCCCATGATCGACACCCAGGCGCCCGTGGCCAGGGAAATACCGTGGTTGAACGGACCGGCAGGGCTCTTGATGCCGTCAGCGTACTCCACAAAGCGAACGCGCTCCCGGTGCTCCGGCGCCACCCGGCCGCGAATGGGCCCGGCCGCCGTGTTGTGGCACACCACCGTGACGCGCAGCCGCCCGGCAGAGGACTCCGCGGTGGGCAGTCCCGACTCCATGAGGGATGCAACGGTGCGCTCGATGGGCCGGTCGGGCGTGTGCACCGCAATGACCACATCCACCAGCACTGAATCCATATTTACGTTCTCCACCCCGTAAGGTTATCGCGGAACCTTCGGAACAATCCTGACACCCCGAAACCGCCCAGAGCAGGAGCCGCCATGAGCCAGAGCATCGAAGTCGTCATCCCCGTGCACGACCCCGCCCGCCCGCTGGCCCGCGCCCTGGACTCGGTCCTGGGGCAGCAGCCCCAACTTGCCCGGCTCGGCGTCGAGCTTCGCGTCACGGTGGTGTGCCACAACATTTCCGCCGGGGAGATCAAGGGCTCCGCAACTCCCAACCAAGCAGCGGACGACGGCGTCACCTGGCTGGAGTGCCATGACGGCAGCAAGTCTCCGGCCGGCCCGCGCAACGCAGCGCTTGGGGCCAGTGCCGCGACGTTCCTGTGCTTCCTGGACTCCGACGATTATCTCGAGCCCGGCTCGCTGTCAGCGTGGTGGTTTGCGGCAAGGGACCACGATGCAGCCGCCGTCATCGCACCGTTGCGCACACCGGAAGGTGCCATCCTGCGCACCCCGCGGATCCGCCCGGGCAAGCCTGCCGTGCTGGACCCGGTGCGTGACGGGCTGGCCTACCGCAGCCTGCCCTTTGGCCTGCTGCGCCGTGCGGCACTGCTGGCGTGCGGCTTTGCTTATGCCGAGCGCATTCCGATCGGAGAGGACCTGGAAACCACGTTGAAGTTGTGGTTCCGCGGCGGCCGCATCGTGTACCCCTACGGGGCGCCGGCATACTGCCAAACGGACGATTCGGGCCCGGAGCGGGTCACCAGCACGCTGCGCCCGCTCGCCGAGGAGTTCCAGTGGCTGGACGCCATGGTCCAAGCGCCTTGGCTGCGTGAAGCGTCCCTGCGGGAACGGCGCAGCATTGCGTTGAAGCTCATGCGGATCCACGGCATCGGGGCGCTGCTGCGCCGCGGCCGGCCGACGGACAACGGCCAACGGCCAGGCACCGGCGCAGGTGAGGTGTGGTCTCCCGCCGAGCAGGCTGCCTGGCAGAAAATCAGCCGGCACCTCCAGAACATGGCCGGCGGGGAACTGCCTGCCCTGAGCCGCAAGGATGCGCTGCTGTCCCGGCAGGCAGCAAAGGCGGGCAGTGTCGAGGAGCTGCGGGCCGCCGTCGTGCGTCATTCACAGGCTGGGCGGACAGGCGAGCTCACGACCGACAACCCACTGGCGCTGCTGTCGCGGGAATCGGTGCTGCGCCATTACCTCAACGAACAGTTGCGGGCGAAAAACGGAGTGTTCTCCCTCCGTTAGGCTTGAAGCATGCGAATTTTGAGTGTTGTGGGCGCACGCCCCCAGTTTGTAAAGCTTGCCCCAATCGCCCGGGCCATGGAGGGCCGGACGGAGCACATCATTGTGCACACGGGCCAGCACTACGACGAGCTGATGTCGGACGTGTTTTTTCAGGACCTTGGCATTCCCGCCCCGGACTACAACCTGGGCGTGGGCTCCGGCAAGCACGGGGAGCAGACCGGGGCCATGCTGGCAGGCTTGGAGGGTGTTTTTGAGCAGGCCAAGCCCGATGTGGTCCTGGTCTATGGCGACACGAATTCAACCCTGGCGGCAGCCTTGGCCGCCGTTAAAATGCACATTCCGGTGGCGCACCTGGAGGCCGGGCTGCGCTCTTTCAACCGTCGCATGCCGGAGGAACACAACCGTGTCCTGACCGACCACGCCGCGGACCTGCTGCTCTCCCCCACCGA
The DNA here is from genome assembly GCF_052376555.1 of Specibacter sp. AOP5-B1-6. Taxonomy (NCBI): domain Bacteria; kingdom Bacillati; phylum Actinomycetota; class Actinomycetes; order Micrococcales; family Micrococcaceae; genus Specibacter; species Specibacter sp. AOP5-B1-6. Next base: position 49,567 of record NZ_JBQSVT010000016.1, on the reverse strand, counting down.
GGTCGGCATGGACCACCTCGCCAACGAAGGTCTGGCTGAGCGTGCTGTGATGGTGGGCGATGTCATGACCGACGTGTTGTACAGCGTCCGCGAACAGCTGTCGGCCGGCAATGAGCCAATCCCTGCCGGCCTGGAGGCCGGCGGATACTACGTGTGCACGATCCACCGACCTGACAATACGGATGACCCCGCCAGACTGCGGGCCATTGTGGACTCACTGGCCGCACTCAGCAAGCCGGTGCTGCTGCTGGCGCACCCGCGGTTGAAGGCATTGGCGGAAAACCACGGAATCGATCTGGCGGCGGGATCGCTGGTGCTCAGCGAGCCGCTGGCCTACCCGCAGCTGGTGAATGCTGTGGCTAACAGTGCCGGCGTCGTGACCGACTCCGGCGGGCTGCAGAAGGAAGCGTTTCTGCTGCGCGTGCCCTGCACCACGATCCGCCCGGAAACAGAGTGGGTGGAAACTGTGGCCCTGGGTTGGAACGTGCTCGTCAACGACGATCTTGGCCGGCTTGCGGGTGCCGTTGAGCGCCCGGTCCCGGCCCCCACAGATGCCGCGCCGTATGGCGACGGGCATGCCGCGGTGCGCACGGTGGATGCCTTGCTGAGCGCCTTCGCGAAGTAACCGAAATCAACCGCAGCGGGTTCCGGACGATCATCCGGAACCCGCATCGGCCAACCCTGCCTGCCGGTGAGCCTGTGGCCTACAAGGGTCCCATGACAGTCTGCGCCGCGACCTTGCCGGAGGCAGCCAAGGACGCGTTCTCCTCCACCCAGCCGACCCGCGCTGCGCGCAGCTGCTCCGCTGTAGATGCGGAACCGGCACCATGCGCCCCAGCGGCGGCTGTGGCCGGCGTCGAGAGGAGTTCGATCATGGCCTCGGCAACGCTGTGCGCATCATATGGGGCTGCAACGCCCAGCCCGCCCGCTTCAACTATTGCGGCGCCGTCGCCCTGGCCGGCAAAAACCACCGGCACACCACATCCCGCTGCGGCGTAAATCTTGGTGGGCTTGGCAAAGTCATAGCCTTGGCCGGGCTTGATGCTGACCAGCGCCCCGGCAGCGCCGCGGATCCATTGCGCCACTTCTGCCGGCGCCACGACCCCGCCAAAGTGGACGCCGCCGGGAACCAGCTGCCCGGCCACTTCCTGCAGGTGCGGTTCATCCGTGCCCTGGCCAAAGAAGCGGATCTCAGCATCCGGGAACTGTTCGCGGACCAGCGGCAGTGCCTGGACGAAAATGTCGGCGCCCTGCCATTCGCTCATGGTCCCGGTGTAAATGAAATAGGGCCGGTCGGTGGAAGCTGCTGTGCCGGTGGGCGTGAAAATGTTGGTGTCCACACCATTGCCCACCACCACAATGCGCTCCGCCGGGACCTTGAACCTGGCGACTTGCTCGGCCACCGGTTCCGAGACGGCGATGACCTTGGCGGCGCGGCGCAGCACAAATCCTTCAACCGCGCCGAGCACCTTTTTCACGATGGGTGAGACGTCCATCGCCGAGAGTGCCTCGCTCCAGATGTCGGCCGCGTAGTAAACATACGGACGACGGCGCAGCAGCGACGACAGCGCCACGACCACGCCCGTGGTGGGCGGCGGCTCGGACACGACCACGTCCGCCGGCGTCGCCAGCAGACGGAAGAAGACGGGGATGTCGAAACTGAGGTACTGCACGTAGCCGCGCACGTACCCGCCCGCGTCCCGCAGCACGGGCCAGCGTTTAAGCGTGTAGGGCGGCTTGAACACCGCACCGCCGGCGGGAAGCGTGGTTGTCAGGACGGTGACGTCGGCGCCTTGTGCCACGAGACCGTCAACGAGTGCTTTTAAGCGGAAAGCCGCCGCCCCCACCTCAGGCGCATAGAGCCTGGTGGCGACGACGACTTTCAACGGTTTTTGCACAGCCACTAAATCGTGATCCTCACGCTTTGGCCGGTGCGGCAGGATTCCAGCACGGCTTCTGCAACAACCAACGTTTCAAGGCCTTCCGCCATGGTGACCACGTCGCTGCGCAGCCCCAGAACGGCATCCCGGAACGCCTCATGCTCGGTGCGCAGCGGCTCCGGCTTGGCGATCGCCAACCGGGTGACGTTGCCCTCGGACACGCCCCGGAACGCGCCAATGGAGTCCCACTCGGTGGCCACCGTGCCGTTCTCGAAAAACGTCAGGTCCGCCGTAACGGTGTCGGCCACAAACGCGCCCTTTTCACCCGTGACAACCGTCAGGCGTTCCTTCATCGGGGACAGCCAGTTGACGAGGTGGTTGGTGATGATGCCGTTTTCCAGCTTGCCGGTGGCCGAGACCATGTCCTCGTGCGGGCGGCCGCTGCGCGTGGTGGTCTGGGCAAAAATCGACTCGTAGTGGCTCTGGGCCAGCCACGCCGTCAGGTCGATGTCGTGCGTGCCCAGGTCCTTGACCACGCCGACGTCGGCAATCCTGGACGGGAACGGCCCCTGCCGGCGCGTGGCGATCTGGTACACGGCACCAAGCTCACCGTCGGCAATGCGCTTGCGCAGCGACTGCAGGGCCGGGTTGAACCGCTCAATATGCCCGACGGCGCCCACAAGCCCCCTCGCCGTGAAGGCATCAAGGAGGCGCTTGCCCGCGGCGGTGCTGGCCGCAATGGGCTTCTCCACGAGGGTGTGGACCCCGGCGTCGGCCAGGGCAAGGCCCACTTCCTCATGCATGCCCGTGGGCACGGCCGCAACGGCCATGTCGATGCCGGCGGCGATAAGTTCTTCAACACTGTTCAGGACGGGCAGGTCCTTGGCGACGCCGTGCGGGTCGCCGTACGCGTCGGCAACGGCGACCAGGTCAACACCCTCAACTTCCCGGATGACCCGGGCATGGTGGCGGCCCATCATGCCCAGGCCGATGAGTCCTGCGCGAAGGTTCGCCATGCTCAGGCACCAGCCTTCACGATGGTGTTGACAGCCGTGACGATGCGTTCCAGGTCATCCTGGGACAGCGAGGGATGAACCGGCAGCGACAGGACTTCCTTGGCCGCAATTTCCGTGTTGGGCAGGTCCTCAACACGGTTGAAGGACGGCAGTCGGTGGTTCGGGACCGGGTAGTACACGCCGGAGCCAATATTGAACTCGGAGCGCAGCCGCTCGTGCAGCTCGTCACGTCCCTCGGGCACGCGGATCGTGTACTGGTGGTACACGTGCTCGGCGCCGGGGGCCACCTTGGGTGTTCCCACGCCTTCGAGGTTGGCGGTGAGGAAGGCTGCGTTGTCCTGGCGCTGCTTCGTCCAGGCCGTGATCTTGGTCAGCTGGACCCGGCCAATGGCCGCGTGCAGGTCTGTCATGCGGTTGTTGAAGCCCACCAGTTCGTTTTCATACTGGGTTTCCATGCCCTGGTTGCGCAGCAACCGCAGGTTCCGCTCAACCGTGGCGTCGGAGGTGGAGACCATGCCGCCCTCGCCGGAGGTCATGTTCTTCGTGGGGTACAGGCTGAACATGCCAAACTTGCCGAACGTACCGACCTTCTTGCCGTTGAGCGCGGCGCCGTGGGCCTGGGCCGCATCTTCGTACAGATCGATCCCGTGCTTGTCGGCAAGCGCGGCAAAGGCCTCCGCCGCAAAGGGGTGCCCGTACAGGTGCACGGGCATGATGCCCTTGGTCTTATCCGTGATGAGTGACTCCACATGCGCCACGTCAAGGGCGTAGTGGTCCAGCTCAATGTCGGCAAAGACGGGCGTTGCACCCGTCAGGGCCACCGAGTTGCCGGTTGCCGCAAAAGTGAACGACGGGACGATGACCTCGTCGCCCGGGCCGACGCCGGAGGCCAGCAGGCCCAAGTGCAGTCCCGAGGTGCCGGAGTTCACGGCAACGCTGGCCCGGCCATCGAGCAGGACGCCGGAGAATTCCGTTTCAAAGGCGGCCACCTCCCTGCCCTGCGCCAACATGCCTGACGCCATGACGGCGTCGACGGCTGCTCGTTCCTCGGCACCGATGATTGGTTTTGCTGCGGGAATGAAGTCGTGGCTCATGCGTTGTCCTCTACGGCATTCGGGGAGTACTCCTTCAGGAGAGCTCCATCTTCAATGTATTGTGCTCCGGTCTCCGGGCACACCCAGAAACCGCTATCCTCGGCGAGCGGGAAGCCGGCCTTGCCGACCCAGCCCAGGCGCCGCGCCGGCACCCCTGCCATGAGGGCAAACGGGGGCACGTCCTTTGTCACCACGGACCCTGCCGCGATGGTGGCCCAGCGGCCAATTCTCAGTGGCGCAATGCACACGGCGCGGGCGCCAATGGAGGCGCCGTCCTCAATCGTGACGCCGACAGGCGTCCAGTCGTGTGCGCTTTTGAGCGAGCCGTCGGGGCTGACGGCGCGCGGGTAGGTGTCGTTGGTCAGCACGACGGCAGGGCCGATGAAGACCCCGTGGCCCAGCACTGCCGGCTCATACACCAGGGCGTAGTTCTGGATCTTGGAGTTGGCGCCGATGTGCACGCCGTTGCCAACGTAGGCTCCGCGGCCCACGATGCAGTTCTCGCCAAGGACGGCGTCCTCCCGCACCTGGGCCAGATGCCAGATTTTCGTGCCGTCACCAAGGACAGCCTCGTCCGCAACGTCGGCGCTGGGGGCAATGTAAGTCATGCTGATCCTCCTGATCGAGATTGGATGGGGCCGGGGAAAACCCTCAGGCCTTGCCAATGACGCGGTAGGTGACGCCGGGCCAGTTCTCAGCCGAGCTTACCCGGCGCCCGTCAATGAATGCTTTCACGCCGGGGAGGTCCGCCGGGGACAGTTCACGGTATTCGGCGTGGTCGGCCTGCACCACGGCAGCGTCCACGGGCTCGCCGAGGTGGTAGGCGGCGAAGCCGAGCTTGGCCAGCTCCGCATCCGTGTACATGGGGTCGTGGACCAGGGCTGTGCCGCCGCGGCGGGAGATGGACTCCACTGCGTCAAACACGCCGGAGAACGCGGTCTCCTTCACACCGCCGCGGTACGCAGCCCCCAGCACGACGACGCGTGCCCCGGTCAGGTCCCCGTAGGCACCTTCCAGAAGGCCGATGGTGTAGTCGGGCATGGCCGCGTTGGCGGCCCGGGCTGCCCGGACGACTGTTGCTTCGGGGTCGTTCCACAGGTAGAGGCGCGGGTAGACGGGGATGCAGTGCCCGCCCACGGCGATGCCGGGCTGGTGGATGTGGCTGAACGGCTGCGAGTTGGAGGCGGCAATGACCTGGTAGATGTCGATGCCGGTCTTCGCGGCGAAGCGGGCAAACTGGTTGGCCAGGCCAATGTTGACGTCCCGGTAGGTTGTCTCGGCCAGTTTGGCCAGCTCGGACGCCTCGGCGGAGCCAAGGTCCCACACGCCGTTGGCGCGATCAAGGTCGGGGCGCTCGTTGAAGTCCAGCACGGCCTCGTAAAATTCAATGGCCTTGGCGGCACCGGCGTCGGACAAGCCGCCCACCAGCTTGGGGTATTTGCGCAGGTCTGCAAAGACGCGGCCGGTCAGGACCCGCTCGGGGGAAAACACCAGGTGGAAGTCGGTGCCCTCGGTCAGGCCGGATGCAGCCTCAAGGGCGGGCTTCCAGCGGGTGCGGGTGGTGCCGACGGGCAGTGTGGTCTCGTAGGAAACCAGCGTGCCCGGGGTCAGGTGCTTGCCCAGTTCAGCGGTTGCCGCGTCCATCCAGCCAAAGTCGGGGTTGGCCTCGGAGTCAACAAACAATGGCACAACCAGGACCACGGCGTCGGCCCCCGGGACCGCCTCGGCGTAGTTCGTCGTCGCCCGCAGCTTGCCGGCGGGCACCAGTTCGGAGAGCTTCTCCTGCAGCTGGGCTTCGCCGGGGAACGGCTCCTTGGCGGCATTCACCAGGTCCACGACGGCCTGGTTGACGTCCACGCCAACAACCTCATGGCCCTTGGAGGCGAACTGGACAGCCAGCGGAAGGCCGATCTTGCCGAGTGCAATAACTGCAATCTTCACGTTGTTTGTAACCTAATCTCTCGAAATTTGTTGACCGCCGGCGAACCAGGCCAGGCTGTTGCCTTGACTATTAGAATATAGAGCTTTGCAGCCCTCCGGTGTCAGCTGAGAGCCAGCCCACAGAAAGACCCTTGGAATTCAAACGTTACTGGCAACCATCAATCCGATAAAGCCTGGCCAGCCCCTCATGGTCAAGAAGTGTCAGCCCCGGAGTGTTGGCCAGGTCGTCCGAGGTGGGAAGGGACGGGTCTATGCCACGGACCTCCCGGCGGCCAAAGTCCAAGAGATGGAACGTCCCCAGTTCACGGGCCGCCTGGCATACCGCTGGATTTTCCGCCATGTCCGGCAGGTGTTGGTTGATGGTCTTGAGCAGAGCGCTTTGGTACGAAGATATCGCCATCAAAGCCACCCGCCGATCCGCCAGAGCATAGGCAAGTGACGCACCGCCAGCGGCCGGATTCCCAATGACTGTCGCATCAGGCGGAACCGTGGTGGGCAGACGCGAGATGAGGGCTGCTTCGTCACTTGTCAGCAGCCACGACGCGGGCGAATAAACGTAATACTCATTTGTCCGGGTCTGCGTGGACGTCACGGCATTGTTCTGTGCCGCAACTCCGACGGCGACACCGGCCAGCATTCCAATTGAGACCGCAACAACAAACAGTGGGCGCCTCGACAGGACGGAATGCGGAATTCGCGCCATCACCAGGTCGAATGCCCAAACCGCACCCATGGCCGTCAAGGGCAGCGCCATGACTGGAAGCAACGCCGCCAGGCGGTTGCTGTCGTTAAAAAAAACACCCGTGATGGCGTGGCGAAAGGCACCGGCAGGGAAACTTGAAACCACGATGTAGAACATGATGCCCACCAGATACGGCCCCAAGGCCCACAACTGGTGCCGCTTTATGCACACTGAGACAAGCCCAAAAATAGTCAGTACCAGAATCGGCCACGACAACGGAATGTCGAGGGGAGACGTAGTAAGTGCCTGAACCAAAGCAACGGGCATCGTGAAGAACGGAGGCCAGCTGGAACCGGCCACGCTGGGACGAATCCGGTCCCACGCCACCAGGAAGAGTGCCAGGTAGAGGGCAACCGCCAATCCCGCAAAGGCAACCAGGCGCCAAGGACGGTTTCTTTGCCGCCTGAAGTCCACGCACCGAGCGAACCAGAAAAGCAACATCGGGGCCACAAAGGCCCCCAGGGTCATGAGCATATTTGGATGGGCGAGTGCCAACCCAGGCACGGCTATGGCCAGTAGCACAATCGTCTGGATTATGGGGAGGCGGGGCGAAGCTGAAAGCCTGAGGAGATCAGCGGCCAGTCCGATGAAAGCGGGAAGCAGGGCAATCGCCAGGAAGTTGGGATACAGCACACCCCAGCCCACGGCCCAGTAGGGGAAAGCGCCAAAGGCTCCTGCCAGGATCCCAGTCATCAAGAGAATCGCTGGACGGGGACCGGCCAACCTCGAAGCGAGGTACATCGAAGAGATGATCCAGACCAGTGCGCCAATGACCACATTAACCGAGTTGACAGCAACCGGAATGGGGGAGCTGCTGAGTTCCGCCACCAATGCCACCAAATTATGCCATGCGAACGGGTAGGTCCCTGAAGGATCATCGAGATCCAAATTTCCCATGGCCACAGACGACCCGTTCCCGGTATCCATGATGAATCGTATGGCGTTCAGATGGAAAACATTGTCGTACGTCTGGGAGATGTTCTCCGGGGCACCGAATATCCGCATGAATCGGACGGCGATGACGGTCCCGCCAAATAGCAGACCTCCGAGCGCTCCGAAGAGCATGGCGGTTGATGAACGGCTCCATGACGCCTTGGCGGTCCGCCGCCCCTGCTTCGACGTAGATCGCCGCAGGCCCCAAGCCATCGCCGAAACACCCAACGTCAGGACTGCCAGAACCAGGGGATTCCAGCGAAGGTGTACAAAGTTCGCGGCAATCGGACCGAGTACCGCGAGTGACACTGACAGCGGGGCGGCAAGGGCCAGCCACGTCAGGCCACGCGCGCCGAGGGCACGAGCGAGGATGGCACCCGGGACGAAGATGATCAGGGCGGCAGCTAAAAAAGTCGGAACCGTCTCAAACCAAGTCATGCAACTACCGTCATCTCCTGGAAGCCTTGGGGCTCATCGTTGTCGTGCATTGTGGGGACGGGTCTCCGCAAAGCGGCACTCCGCCAGCCGGACAGACCCTTTAACAGACTACGGGACTGCATGACAGCGGTCCTCCGCAACCCAAGGACGTGGGGTGATGATCAACATCACCCCGCAAGAGCGCACCCTGGTGGCCAAGAAGCCCCGTGCTACTGAATGCTTGCGTAGCCATTCGGGTTCTCCGACTGCCAGCGCCAGTGGTCGGCGCACATTTGGGCCAGGTTGCGGTGTGCCGACCAGCCCAGATCCGCCAGCGCGGCCGACGGGTCGGCGTAGCTGACGGCCGCATCGCCGGCCCGGCGCGCGGCAAATTCAAAGGGAACGGGCTTGCCTGCCGCGTCACCAAAGGCGGAGATGACCTCCAGCACCGAGGAGCCGTTGCCGGTGCCAAGGTTCCAGGTGAAGACGCCTTCGTGGCTGGTCAGGTAGTCCAGGGCGGCCAGGTGTCCGGCGGCGAGGTCCATGACGTGGATGTAGTCCCGCACGCCGGTGCCGTCGGGGGTCGGGTAGTCGTTGCCGAACACCATGACCTTTTCGCGGCGGCCAACGGCAACCTGGGCCACGAACGGCAGCAGGTTGTTGGGAATGCCGGTGGGATCTTCGCCAATGCGGCCGGACTCGTGGGCGCCCACCGGGTTGAAGTAGCGCAGCAGGGCCACCCGCCAGGTCGGATCCGCGGCGCCCAGGTCGGTGAGAATGTCCTCAACCTGTTCCTTGGTGCGCCCGTAGGGGTTGGTCGCATCCAGCGGCATCTTCTCGATGAGCGGCACTTCCTCGCTGGCACCGTATACCGTTGCGGAGGAGCTGAACACGAGCGAGCGGACGCCGTGCCGGTCCATGGAGGCCAGCAGGTTCAGCGTGCCCACAATGTTGTTTTGGTAGTAGCGCAGCGGCTCGGCCACCGACTCCCCCACCGCTTTCAGGCCGGCGAAGTGGATGACCGAGTCAAAGCCTGTGGCGGCAAACAGCGCATCCACGCCTGCGGCGTCGAGCAGGTCAAGTTCAACAAACTCCGGATGCCGCCCCGTCAGTTCCTCCACCCGCCGCAGGGACTCCGCCGAGGAGTTCGCCAGGTTGTCAAGGACGACGACGTCGTGCCCGGCTTCGAGCAGGCTCAGAACCATGTGCGAACCGATGTAGCCGGCTCCACCTGTGACCAAAACTTTCATGGTTTCCATTTCTATTTCGCCAGGTATTCGGCCAGGCGCGCTTGCGCGGATGCCGGCGTGAAGCCTGTGGATTTGATGCGGGCCAGGTCGAGGACGCTGTTCAGCGGCCTGGGTGCTGCTTCCTTGCCCTTGAAGTACTCTTCGGTGCTCACACCCGTGACGGCGTCGCGGCTGTGCCCGGAGATTTCGTAGACGTCGGCGGCGACGTCGGCCCAGGACTGGGGGTCGCCGTCGTTGCTGAGGTTGTACACACCGTACTCCGCGCCGGAGCCGAGCAGGTGCACGATGCCGGCGGCGATGTCCTCGGTGAAGCTGAGCCGGCCGATCTGGTCATTGACGACGCTCGGTGCGATGCCCCGGCCGGCCAGCGACGCCATGGTGCGCACAAAGTTGCCGCCCTCGCCGATGACCCAGCTGGTGCGCACAATGTAGTGCCGGGGAACGGTGGCCGCCACAGCGTCGCCGGCGGCCTTGGACTGGCCGTACACGCCGAGCGGGGTGAAGGCCTCGTCTTCGCCGTGGCTTGCGGCGGTGCCGTCAAAAACATAGTCGCTGGAGACATGGACCAGGGTGATCCCGTGCGCGGTGGCCGTTGTGGCCAGCTTCGCGACGGCCGTGGCGTTGATGGCCCAGGCGGCGCGGCGCCCCTCGGGCGTTTCGGCCGTGTCCACGGCGGTGTACGCGGCAGCATTGATGATGGTGGCGTAGTTTTTCCAGTCCCGGACCGCATGGGAGGCATCGGCAGTGAGGTCAAAGTCGGCGCGGGCGGCAAACTCGACGCTTGCATCGCCGTCGTACGCGGCCCGCAACGCCTTGCCAAGCTGCCCGTCGGCACCGAGCACCAGCGTTTTTTTCGGCGGCATCGGGGCCACCTCGGCCAACCGCGGGTGGGCCTTGTCCTTCTCGGAGAGCTCGGCTTGATCCAGCGGGATCGGCCAGGCGATCGCGGCGCTCTCATCCGCAAGGTTCAAGAAGGTGTACCGGCCCTGGGCGTCGGCGGACCAGTGGTCGTTGACCAGGTAGGTGTAGGCCGTGTTGTCCTCCAGGGTTTGGAAGGCGTTGCCAACACCGCGGGGAATGAAGATGGCCTGAGAGGGGTCCATTTCGGTGGTGAACACGGCACCAAAGGAGTCGCCCTCGCGCAGGTCCACCCAGACTCCGAAGATCTTTCCGGTCGCCACGGAGATGAACTTGTCCCACGGCTCGGCATGGATGCCGCGGGTGGTGCCGGCCTTTTCATTGAAGGAAATATTGTTTTGTACCGGGGTGAAGTCCGGCAGCCCCAGCGCCAGCATCTTCTCGCGCTGCCAGTTTTCCTTGAACCAGCCCCTGTTGTCACCGTGCACGGGCAGGTCATACAGCACGACGCCGGGAATGGGGGTTTCGGTGGCCGTGAGCTTCTTGGCGAACTCCAACGTCATCGCTACTGGCCCTGTTCCTTGTATTTAGCTTCGGTTGCCGCCTTTTGCGGACGCCACCAGGCTTCATTGTCCCGGTACCACTTGATGGTGTCTTCGAGCCCGGCCTCAAAGTTGGCAAACGACGGGGCCCAGCCCAGCTCGGTGCGCAGCTTCTCGGACTCGATGGCGTACCGCAGGTCGTGGCCTGGCCGGTCGATGACATGGTCATAGGCGTCGGGGGCTTGGCCCATGTGGGTGAGGATCAGCTCAATGACGTCCTTGTTGTTTTTCTCACCGTCGGCACCGATCAAGTAGGTTTCCCCGATGCGGCCCTTTTCCAGGATGGCCAGCACGGCCGAGGAGTGATCGTCGGCGTGGATCCAGTCACGGACGTTCTCGCCCTTGCCATACAGCTTGGGACGGATCCCGTCGATCACATTGGTGATTTGGCGCGGGATGAACTTTTCCACGTGCTGGTACGGGCCGTAGTTGTTGGAGCAGTTGCTGATGGTGGCCGCCAAGCCGAAGGAACGCACCCAGGCACGCACCAGCATGTCCGAGCCGGCCTTCGTGGAGGAATAAGGGCTCGAGGGGGCATACGCCGTCTCCTCCGTGAACCGCTGCGGCTCATCCAGGGCCAGGTCGCCATACACCTCGTCCGTGGAGATGTGGTGGAAACGGGTGCCGTGCTTGCGGGCAGCCTCAATGAGCGTGTACGTACCAATGATGTTCGTGTCCACGAACGGGCGCGGATCATGCAGTGAATTGTCGTTGTGCGACTCGGCCGCGTAATGGACCACCGCGTCGGCGGCAGCCACCAGACCGTCAACGAGTTCCGCATCACAAATATCGCCCTGCACAAAAGCAAAACGATCGGCAGGCAGGCCCTCCAGGGAGACCAAATTTCCGGCATAGGTGAGTTTGTCCAACACCGTCACATGCATGCCGGTATTTTCAAGGACGTAATGGACAAAGTTGGAGCCAATGAACCCGGCACCACCGGTCACAAGGAGTTTTCGCATGGATCCAGCATACGGGAACGCACCCAGTCCCAGCCGGAGCGGATAGGCTCTAGGCGGGCTGCAGCGTGCAGCGCAACGGATTCCCGTGCCTTGGTCCGTCCAACACCGGCTGCCTCGATGTTGGTTGGCCTGATCACCGAAGGACGACGACGGCGCGCACCTTCCGCGGTCTGCCGCCGCCTGGCGGGTGGGCGGGAAACAGCACGACCAGGCACGAACGGACGTGCCGCAGGCCACGGCGCACCCCATGGTGGACAGGCGTTTCATGCCAAGACAACAGAGCTGTCGGCGTGGCGCCGTGGGGTAAGCTGACTACGCAACATACGGAGGAGCACTTTGAAGAAATTCTGGGCGAGCATCGCCCTGGCAACAGCCTTGGTCACAGCAGTTTCCGGCTGCACGATCGTGGACAAGGAAGCTCCCGCCCCCATCGCTGTGGACGGCACCGCCACCGAACCGGCAGCCATGGACTACCCCGAAGCGACCGCGGACGTGGATACCCGGCTTGTGGTGACGGTTCTGGAGGGCAACGGCCTGGGCATCACCACCCATCAGCTGTTTTGCTCCGGATCAACAGCCGTCAGCCCCACAAACCTTCCCGACGCCGATGCTGCCTGCGCCGTGGTGGAAACCTCCGCGGACTTGTTTAAAGCTGAGCCCAGGCCGACAGACGACAAGAAATGCACCGGCACGGGAAACCAGGTCGTGGCTGACGTCTTTGGTGAATCACAAGGCAACCACGTACGTGTTTCGTATTTGCGGGACAATCTGTGCAACGCCAAGGTCTGGGACAGCCTGACACCTCTCATTGGACTTGGCTAGACGTGTCGCCGTCGGCATCCGGCAAGGGCAAAAGCCTGTCCTCAGTGGGGCTCTCATCCCTTGTCGCCGCGGCTAGTGGCTACCTGGTGCTCATCGTCGCCTCGCGCAGCCTGACACCCGCTGAAAACGCCAACTTCCTGGCTTTTTGGGGTGTGCTGCTGGGCATGTTCGGGGTGCTTACCGGCTTGATGGCGGAAGCCACACGGGCGGTGAAGTCCCGCTCCATGCGTCAGCACGGCCCCGACACACCCGGCGCCCCGGTCCTGCCTGTTTCACTCATGATCGGCGCCGCCGCAGCCCTCGTCGTCGCGCTTTGCAGCCCCTTCTGGATGCCTGCCTTGATCCCAAATGCCCCGCCCCTGCTGTGGCTGGGCATCGCACTTGCCGTCCTGCTGTATGCCGGCCACATTGGGCTGGCAGGTGCAACAGCCGGTTTGGAGCGTTGGGGCACCTATTCTTCACTGGCTGCCACCGAGGCCGTCTTCAGGCTGCTGGTCATGGCTCTTGCCGCTTTCCTGGGTGGCAGCCTGGCCGGCCTCGAATTTGGTGCCTTGAGCGGCACACTTGTCTGGCTCTACTTCGCCTTCCTGAGCAAAGGGGGCCGTGCCGGACTGCGCGCACGAGCCGATGTGGGGGTGCTCCCCTACATAGTTCGCTGCGGACTGGCCATGGCCACCGCCGCCGCCACCGCTGTCCTTGTCACCGGCCTGCCCGCCGTGATTAAAATCGCCGCCGACCCTGCCGACTTTGCCCTGGCAGCCCCGCTCCTGCTCGCCATCTCCCTGACCCGGGCGCCCATCATGATTCCGCTGCAGTCGTTTCAGGGCGTGGTCATGACCGCCTTGATCCATTCACAGCGCCCGGCCCACCATGTGCTGGCAAAACCGTTTGCCGCCATCGTCGCCCTGGGCCTGGTCGGCGGTGTGCTGGCAGCCATTGTCGGCCCCTACATCATGCTCATCTTCGGCCCCGACTACTCCGTTGACGGGTGGCTGCTGGGGGCATTGACACTCGCCGCTGCATTCATGGCGATCCTCACACTCACCGGCACGGCAGCAATGGCCCTGGGCCGGCACCGCCTCTACCTTGCCGGCTGGGTCCTCGCAACAGTTGTGTCGGTGGCGATACTCTTCGTGCCCGCCCCGCTGGATCAAACCGTTGTGGCCAGCCTTTTCGCCGGCCCCATTCTCGGTGCCCTGGTCCACGCCGCCGGCGTGCTCCGCACCGGAACCAAGACGTCCCTGGTCCCGTCAACCCCCAAGGATTCCATCGATGGCTAACAGCCCCCGCGTCTCAATCATCATGCCCTGCTTCAACGCCGCCGCCACAGTGGAACGGGCCATCGGCAGCGTCCTGAGTCAAAGCTGCACCGACTTTGAGCTGATAGTCGTCAATGACGCCTCCACCGACAACACGGTTGATGTGGTCAAGGCGGTAATTTCCGCCACCGCCGACACCCGGGTGCACCTCATCGACATGCCGGTGAACGTTGGTCCCTCCGGTGTGCGCAACGAAGCCCTGCGTGCCGCGTCCGGAACCTTCGTGGCCTTCCTGGATTCCGACGACGAATTTCTCCCCGCATTCCTTGACCACCACGTGGCAGCCCTGGGCGACGAGGTGGACATTTCCATTGCCGGCCATTTTGTGGTCCGGCCCGACGGCAGCGAAACGCCGCGGCACAGCCAATTCCTTGGCCAAGGCACCGGGTTGGAAGCCATGCGCGCCGCCATGCTGGACAACATCCTGCCGTTTGCCTGGGACAAGGTTTACCGGCGCACTCTTTTCGACGGCGTCCGCTTCCCCGAGGGATCGACAAGGTTCGAGGACATGACGATCAACATTCTGCTGGATTCCCGGGCGCGCACTGTCACCAGTGCGGCAGTGCCGTTGAACCGCTACTACATCTCCTCCGAGTCCTTGACCTGGGGCAAAATTCCGGCACGGAGCGATTCCGACCTGGCCCTGGCTGACCTCCACGCCCACCTCCCCGAGGAATTGCGCAAGGGACGCTTCGCCAAGCCGTATGCAACGATGAGGCTGCTCATCACCATGATCATCGCCCAAAGCGCCATCATGAAGCTTGCCCACCAGCCGGAAGCCCGTGCGACCATCGACGACTGCCGCCGCTCGCTTCCGCTGTCCTGGATTGTGGCGGCCGCAATCGTCAAACCCCAGTTTGCCGCCGCAGCCCTCATGCTGAAGGTGGCACCAAACACATTCGCGAAGATCTATCTGCGGCATTCGGCGAGCAGCTACGGTTTGGACTAGCCATCAGAGGACAGCACGGGCCGGACCGCGCCCGCAAACCCATTCCCCCGAACACGATTGGTATAGATTGGAAACCATGACCCAACCATTCCTACAACGCGTCCTCGTCATCATGCCGGCTTGGAACGAGGGTCTGGCTGTCGGTGACACTGTCCGGGAAGTCTTGGCACGCCCGGAAAAATACGACATCCTCGTCGTCGACGACGGATCGACGGATGACACGGCGCGGATTGCAGCCGCGGCAGGAGCCACGGTGCTTCATCTGCCCTTCAACCTCGGCGTCGGCGGTGCCATGCGCGCCGGCTTTAAATACGCAAGCCGAAACCACTACGACGCAGTCATCCAGGTTGACGCTGACGGCCAACATGATCCCAAGGACATTGCCGTTGTGCTCCAGGGACTCGCCAACGCCGACATCTCCATCGGTGCCCGGTTCGCCGACAAGGGAACTTATACAGTCTCCGGTCCGCGAAAGTGGGCCATGATTTTTCTTGCCCGGACCATCTCCGCCCTTGCCGGCACCCGGCTGACGGATGTCACCTCGGGATTCCGTGCCGCCAACTCCCGGGGCATCGCCCAATACTTGGACCACTACCCGGCAGAGTATCTGGGAGACACCATTGACTCGTTGGTGGTGGCGATTCGATCGGGCTGCATAGTCACCCAGGTTCCTGTTGAAATGCGGGCACGCCAGGCCGGCACGCCCAGCCACAACCCGGCCAAGGCGGCCATGTACCTGGGCCGGAGCATTTTTGCCTTCCTGTTTGCCCTGACGAGGAAACCCTCTACCCTCTTCCACGCCGAAGCTGAAGTTAAGGTGAATTAGGCAATGTCGGTTATCGCCGCTTTTATACTTTCCCTTCTCATCGTCCTGCTTGTTTTTGACATGCTGCGACGAAAGAAAATTCGCGAAAAGTATGCTGCCCTGTGGCTTGTCGTGGGCTTGTCCATGCTTGTCCTCGCAGCTTTTCCCCGGCTGCTCGAGTTTGTTGCGGACATTCTCAACGTCCAGGTCCCGTCGAACCTGCTTTTCGCAATGAGCATTGTGCTGGCTCTTGGCGTCTGTCTCCATCTTTCCTGGGAAATCTCCGTGGTCGAAGATGAAACACGGGTCTTGGCCGAGGAAGCTGCAATTCTGCGGGCCCAACTGGACAAACTCGAGCAAAGAATCAGCGTCTTGACCAGCCATTCCAGCCCTGCCAGCCAGGGGAATCCGTCGCTGCCCGACGATTCGCCGCACCACGAAGAATAAGCCCACCAGGCTTTGCCCCCTGTTTCCGGGGAGAAAGAGACGTACCCACAATGCCTTTGGACATCTTCATTCCGTACTGGGGAGATCCCGGTTACATGAAAGAAACTCTCAACAGCGTCCTGGCCCAGACCAGTGACAACTGGCTGTTGACGGTGGTGGATGACGCCTATCCGAATCTTGAAATTCAAGAATTCGTCACGGGCCTCAAGAATGACCGCATCAAATACATCCGCAAGGAGCACAACGGCGGCATCACAGCGAACTATCGCACGTGCGTGGAGCTTGCCACGGAAGAGGTCATGGTCATTCTTGGCTGTGACGACGTCCTGCTCCCCAACTATGTGGAAACAATCTCAGCAGCGCACGAGCGATTCCCCAACGCGGCGATCATCCAGCCCGGCGTGCAGGTCATTGACGAAAACAGTGTGGTCGTCAAAACCATCGTTGACACGATCAAGCAGCGGGTAGTCCGTCCGCACGGCAATGGTCCGCAGCTTGTCTCCGGCGAATCCATCGCCGCCAACTTGATGCATGGCGACTGGCTTTACTGGCCGTCCCTGGCGTTCCGCACCGACAGGATGCGTGCCGTTGATTTCCGTGACGGCTTCCCCATCATTCAAGATCTTGCCTTGATCATGGACATGATTTATGCCGGCGACCAACTGCTGATCGAGCCCACGGTGTGCTTCTCCTACCGGCGCCACTCAAACAGCGCCTCGTCGTCGAAATTGATCGATGGCTCACGATTCGTTGGGGAGCGGGATTATTTCGCCGTTGCCGCCGGCCAGGCCGGCGACATCGGGTGGACAAAGGCAGAGCGGGCCGCCAAGTTGCGTCTGACGTCCAGGGCCCACGCACTTGCCCTCGTGCCCAAGGCCCTGCTTGGCCGGGACAGGAAAGCTGCTGGAACCTTGGCACGCCACGCCTTCGGCTCATAACTAAACTTCCCTTCTTTTCGGCTTCATCATCATTTGGAGAAAGAAACCTACAATGAACATTTCCCCTGAACAACGGACGGAAACCGTCCTCGTCACCGGCGGCGCGGGATTCATTGGATGCGCCATTTCCGCATCCCTGCTCCAGGCCTTCAACCGGGTGGTGGTGGTGGACAATCTCCACCCCCAAATTCACGAATCCGGTGAACGCCCGAACGAACTCGCCGACGGTGTTGAATTGGTCGTCGCGGACATTACCGAGGCAGCAACGTGGGACAAGGTCCTTGCCGACGTTAAACCTGATGTCGTCATCCACCTGGCAGCGGAGACAGGGACCGCGCAGTCACTCGCGGAGTCAACCCGCCACACCCTCGCCAACGTTGTGGGCACCTCACAGCTCCTGGACGGCTTGCTCCGAAACAAGGCCCTCCCCCGCCGCATCGTACTGACGTCCAGCCGCGCAGTGTACGGCGAAGGCGCCTGGCGCAAGGCCGGCGGGGCCCTGTTCTACCCCGGGCAACGGACCAGCGAGACCCTGGACAAGTCCGAATGGGATTTCCCGGACGCCGAGCCCACCGCCATGAGGGCCGCCGAGGTCTTCCCGGCACCCGTGAGCGTGTACGGGGCCACCAAGCTGGCACAGGAAAACATCCTGCAGGCCTGGGCCAAGTCCTACGGTGTGGAGACGGCCATCCTGCGCCTCCAGAACGTGTACGGGCCCGGCCAGTCACTGATCAACCCCTACACGGGCATCATGAGCCTCTTCTGCCGCATGGCCATGGGCTCGCGCTCCATCCCCTTGTACGAGGACGGCGAGGTCCGTCGCGACTTCATCTTGATCGACGACGTCGCCTCTGCGGTAGTGGCCGGCGCCATATCTGCACAGACCCACCCCACACCCCTGGACATCGGCTCCGGCGAATTCCAGACGATCGGCACGGCTGCCGAGACCATCGCCGCACGCTACGGCGCCCCTGCGCCCCATGTGACCGGCCAGTACCGCCAGGGCGACGTCCGCCACGCCTGGGCCGACATTTCCGATGCCAAGGCCGTCCTGGGTTGGGAACCGCGTTACAACCTGCAGCAGGGAATCGCCCGTCTGGCCGACTGGATCGACGTCCAGCCGGATGTGAAACCGGCATAGTTCACGCCACGTGCCATTGAAGGCCCCGCCCCTGTTGGGTGCGGGGCCTTCAGCTTTGGTGTCAGCCGGCTTTGGCTGCTATTTCACGTTCCAGCCTGTGGCTGCCTTGAACTCACGTTGAAAAACCGGTGTGAGGCTTTCCATGTAGGTCCTGGTGATGTGGTTGTCGTCCTTGTAAACAATCACATTGCCAATGATGGCGGGGCAGTTCTTGTCGTCGCACAAGTAGTCGGTGAAGTCCAGGAACTTCGTGTCGGGCAGGCTGGCGGCAACGGCCTCCGTCGGTGAGGCGTCATTGAAGACATCCACCTTCTTGGCGCCGCAGCCGACGTCGTCGCCGGGCGACTCAGCAAGGCACTCGGGCACGTTTTGGGGAATTCGCGGCGTGTCCCGCACGGCCACCACCTCGATGCCAGCCGAATTCAGTGTCTGCACGGCGTCGACCCACGAATTGTCGAGCTCTTCCGGTACGCCCCAGAGCACATTGGTGCGGGTGATGGTCGTGACCACAAGATCAGGTTTCATGGTCAGGACCTTGGCCATCGTGGCCTTGTTGAATTCAGCGCAGCTGTCGGTGATCCCGGTCGAGGTGTCCTCGCCCAGGGGGCAATATCCCTTGGTCAGCGACGTGATGCTCCAGTCGTTCTTCTTCGCCATTTCCAGCAACGGGGTATTCAGGACATGTGCATGCGAGCTGCCCATGTCAACGATGGATTTCCTGCCGTCCTCAACACCGTTGTTGCACAGGTTCAACAGTTCCTTTCCGTCTGTCTTGCAGTTCCCGCCGTCAAAATTTGGCCAATCGTCAGGGAGCGCTGTCTTGGTGGGAAGAACCGGAGCCCCGGGGTCGGCACGGTCCACGAAGTCGGGAGACAGGGAAGCGGCCCCGGGATTGTTCTTTGCGGCTTGGGCCAGCAGTGCCTGGTTCTGGAGGTGGCCTTGCAGCTGCCAGCCAGCCAGGGGAACGCCCACGAGTGTGGCGCACACGAGAACAACGGCCAGCGCCCTGCCCCGCTTTTGCTCCATCAGCTTGTTGCGCCGCAGCGGCGCATCGATGAATCTCGTCGCCAACCACGCCGCTGCAATGGATGCCAGGATTATCCCCAGACCCGCAACGGGACCGGCCTGGGCACGCCCCGACACCACCAAATAGGTCACCAGCAGGGGCCAATGGAACAAGTACAGCGCATAGGAGCTGTCGCCCAGCTTGACCAGCGGCTTCCAACTGAGGAAACGGTCCGCGCCAACATTGCTGTCGGTGGCTCCGGCCACAATCACGCAAGCAGCCGCCAACGTCGGCCACAATGCCATGTAGCCCGGGAATTGCTGGTCAACCTGCAAGACAATGCCACAGGAGAGCATGGCGGCGATGCCCAACCAACCGAGGACAATGCGGGTTGGGCGGCTGAACTTCAGATAGGGCAGAACCAAGGCCAAAAGTGAACCAAGCGCGAACTCCCACAGCCGCGTGCGTGTGTCAAAGTAGGCGAAGGCCTGGTTGTTGGCAGTGGTGATGATCGAGAAGACCAAGGACACTGCGAAGACGGTGCCAAACAGCAAAATCAACAGCGGTCTGATGCGCAGCCTGCCCAGACGAGCCAATACGGCCGCCAACGCAAAGATCAAGGGCCACAGGATGAATATCTGTCCCTGGATGGACAACGACCAGAAGTGCTGCAGCGGGCTGGCCACACTGTGCTCAGCCGCATAATAATTCACGGACTCGGAAGCCAGGAACCAGTTCTGGTAATAAAACAAGGAAGCCCAGGTTTCGCCAAATATTCCTGCCCACCGTTCCTCGGGCAGGAATAGCCGAGTGGCCCCCAGGGTGGCCAAAGGGTGACTGCGATGAGCGGCAGCAGCCGCTTGAACAAATGCACCCAGTACTTCAGCAGGTCAAGGGGCCGCCCGGCTTCCAGCTTTCGGGTGAACTGGCCCGTCAGCAGAAAGGCTGAGATGAGCAGGAAGATGTCCACGCCACCTGAAATTCTGCCAAACCAGACGTGGTAGGCAACCACCATGAGTACAGCCAGGGCTCTCAGACCCTGTACCTCAGGTGGATACTTGCGTGCAGCAGCCTGTGAAGCTGCGGGCTGCTTCACAGGCTGCTCTTCGTCCGGTGGCCTGCAGCCGCGTGGTGGTGCCTTGCGTCATAAATTGTTACCTCTAGATGATGTCGTTGCCGGCGATGCGGCACGGATCCCCCCGGAGAGTTTACCAATTCGTTATCAAACATTCACCTATTGGGTTGAATATCACACACACAAGGCAGGCCAAGGATCGGAGGCGCGTTCCCTTCACGATCAAATTATGGAAGATCAGCCAGGATCCGATCGAGTGCGGGCTGGTTCTCGGGATCGACGATTATCTGGGCGCGGGGATCCGCCACCTTTATGGCGTGGACGACCTCAGGCAGGCTGTCGGGACCGCTACTGAGGGGAAACATGTTCAGCGACAGCTTCCAATTGTGTTCTGAGTAGTTCCCCCGAAGGCCGTCAAACCACTGCTGCGCCAAAATTGGATCCACATCGTTCGCGTTGGTCGTCAAGTACATGACGGGCCCTCTCAAATCCATGCTGCGTCTGACGGCTTGAAGTACCCGTTCGCCCGCTCCGGATCCAGCTGTCAGGGCATCTCCCTGGTTCTCCAGTTGAACGCCGGATTCAGAGGTGGGGGGTAGCCCAACCTCGCGAAGGGGCAGCACCAAACCAAAAGCCTGTGTGAGTCCCAAGGAGACAACAATACTGGCTGCCACCAAACGCCAGGATCGTGAAATCCTCGCCAGGTCATGGCCGGCGTCGCTGCGGCGCATGACTAATTGATTGACGGCCACTGCCAAGCCAATGAGTGTTATCAGGGTCAAGGCTATGGAGAATTTCTGCATGTAGTAGCTGAGTGTGCCTGTCTTGGCCAGCTGGGCCACCGCCATGCCCACTACTACGACCAATCCCAACCACACGGTTGCCATACTCCAGTTGCTCCGCACTGCGGACGGTCGCTCAAATGACCTCCGATTGCTGAGAAAGAGTGAAACGCCGGCAAGCATGCACAGAAGCGCAATGAGCAGGCCGAAATCAAGCGGCGGGAGCCCACCCGTTGCAAAGAGAATCCCTTCGGCCTTGACGGTGAGCAGTTGACTCGCTGCTGTTAGCGTTGCAATCAAAACCAGAACTACCACAGCGGAGGCAATGATCGCGTCCCTGCGGCTCGACTTCCAGCGGCCTCTCGGCGTCACAAGAAGTACGGCCAAGATACCCGGAACAAGCAATACACCCAGCAGGACCCAATTTTGCATGACCGCCGAAACGCAAGCACCAACAGCGACCAACGGGAGCGGGTCCAATACGCGAGTCATGGACTGGCACAGAACTACTGCAGCCGCGACCATTGCCGTCGTGAACAGGAAGTTGGAGTATCCATGCATGGAGGCCAAAGCCCCGGGCCCGAATATCCATCCACTTCCCACAAAAACCGCCGTGGGGACGCCAATAATCGGGTTCTTTCGCAAGGCTGGCAAGGCGCATACCGAGGCGACGACCAATACTGCAATCAAGATATTCATGACCGCGTTGAAGTTTACAAAGGCCACCACACCTGATTCCCAGGCCGCTGTGTCAGTGGGGCGTGCCAACTCGCTGACCATGACCAAAACGCTGTGAAACCCCTGGGGATAGTCTGCGAAGGACCACCGGCTCTCATCAGGGGCCAGGCCCGCCAAGGGCACTACGGTGCCACGGGTCCGCTGCATCTGGAAAATATCAAAATGTGACGCGTTGTCCCACGACATCAACATCAAGGCCATGGCGTCCTCAACGCGCCGGACCAGGAATCCGGGCATGTTGATGAACAGGGCACCTGCCGCAGCAAGCAGCGGAACAAAGTCGATGACCGCAAAGCGCGGAAGCAGCCGACGCAGGCCGCCAGGCGTGGTGGCGTGCCATGCGCCGCAAAAGACGGCCAGAGCCACCAGCAATGCCAGCAGGACCGTGGATCGAAAGTTGGGCGGCCAGTCCAGCGGCATCCACCAGAGAAGTGGCACGAACCCAAAGACCACTGCCAAGGCCCAGAGTATTCGACCGGAAAGATGCTTGGAGACGGGAACCAGCACGAGGAGCAGCCCGACCGCACCGAGCACCCACATACCGTACAGGTGGCCCGAAGAGCGAAGCAGCAAAACTAGTGCGAAGGCCAGGACAGCCAGTGCTGCCGAACCTGCAAGACGCCCTCGGCGGGGTATTGCCGAAAATATTTTTGGCAATAGCACGCCAATCGAACGCCCCAATTCAGTGCGCACGTTTCTCCGTCGCCAGATTCAGGGTTTCTGCTTGGTCGCTTGCTCTTGCCTCTGCCAATTTTCCACGCTGCAAAGCCGTGTTCAACTTTTTCTTTCCTCGCACCCGTCGCATTACCGGACGTTCGACGAACAGCCAACTCGCCGCAGCGAACGGCACCGTTATGACCGCTGCTGCGAGACTGAACCACAAAAGGCCCCACTCGTGGGCGCCGAAAACGGCCAACAGCTGTTGAACGGCAAATGCATATATATAGATCCCGTAGGAAATATCGTTCTTCGCTATCAGCTGCGGCTGCCTTACCACAGTGGAGAGCCAGATGACTCCATATGCTACAAAGAGGGCCGACGCCTGCACGCCCCAACCAGGGACAAGGGAAGCAATGGCAAAGGCGGCGATAAGTGAGAGTGATCCCGGAATCCAGTGGAACCCAACCCTGTCCTTCCACATGAATATGACCGCTCCACCAAGAAAGAACGGCAATAATTTGAGCATGAGGACAACATCAAAATTGTCATTGGTGAGTCTATTGATCCGGTCTATGTTTGCTTGCGCAAAAACCGCCACAACGAATCCCAGAGTCATGGGCCACGGGGAACGGCGGACGATGGCGAATGTTCCGAGCGCCGCGACAATGAGGTAGCAGAGGAACTCGTAGTACAGGCTCCACAACGACCCGTTCCACGCTCCCGCGTACGGGACATCCAGCGGGGTCCCTGCGATGTCATAAAACCGCATTTGCAGCATGCCGTTCGAGATCAGGAAATTCAGTGGCGAATGTGCCGAAGTGAGATATCCATCGAGAGTTCCTTTGGCCGCCAGATAACCAATCGGCGCAAAGAGCAGCGCCATGAGCCCCAAACAAACCCAGAATGCGGGCATGAGACGAGCAATTCGGTTCACCAGATAAGGGCCAAGGGCGTTTGACCATCGGCTGGAAGTAATCAGATAGCCGCTAATCCCAAAGAAACCTGCGACTGCCCAGCCACCGAGCGTGTCCCCTGCGAATCGGAGTTCATCGGGTTGCCCGGTCAAGGGCCAGCTATGGTGCACCAGTACAGCGAAAGCAAGGGCCAGCCTAATCAGGTTAAGGCTGTTGTGTCGTGGATCCAGCAAAATGCCAAACCAAGGCCCTCGGGCAGGGTCGCACACCCGTCGTTTGCTGCTCAATGAGTTCCTAATCTTCCAACTTGCAACGTGAACAATAGTCAGCCTTCAGCTGCTGCGCTGCACGCTACCAAATCCGAGGTGCCGCCGGGCAGAATTGGACCCCCGTTTGCCATCTGCCGACTTTTACGGCGATGATTACCGTATGCGCGGAATTATCCTTGCGGGCGGAACTGGCTCGAGACTGCATCCAATTACTCATGGTATCAGCAAGCAACTGGTGCCGGTCTATGACAAACCCATGATCTATTACCCCCTGTCAACCCTGATTCTTGCCGGGATCAGGGATATTTTGGTGGTCACAACACCACACGATGCCGAGCAGTTCAGGCGGTTGCTGGGTGACGGATCCCAATTTGGCGTTTCAATCACCTATGTCAAGCAGGAATCACCCGACGGGCTCGCCCAGGCCTTCATTCTCGGCGAAGACCACATCGGCGATGAAACAGTGGCACTGGTGCTGGGGGACAACATCTTCTACGGCCCCGGCATGGGGACGCAGCTGCGCAGGCATGCCGACATCGACGGCGGTGCCGTCTTTGGCTATTGGGTCAAGGATGCAAAGTCCTATGGCGTCGTGGAATTTGACGACGACGGAACCGCGATTTCCCTCGAGGAAAAGCCAGAGGTTCCCAAGAGCCACTATGCGGTGCCGGGCCTGTATTTTTACGACAATGACGTTGTCGAAATATCGAAGGGGCTCAAGCCCTCCCCTCGCGGTGAATTGGAAATCACCGACATCAACCGGCACTACCTTGAAGAAGGCAAACTCCAGGTTGAAATCCTCCCACGGGGCACCGCATGGTTGGACACGGGCACCTTCGAGGACCTCAACAACGCCTCAAACTTTGTCCGGACGGTTGAGAGCCGGCAGGGGCTGAAGATTGGTGCACCTGAGGAGATCGCCTGGCGGCAGGGGTTCCTGACGGATGACGACCTTCGCCGCAGGGCCGAGCCACTCGTGAAGAGCGGCTACGGCGCCTACCTGTTGTCGCTGCTTGAGGCCTGAAGCCTGAAGCCGACACTTTAACGCACACAAAAACCCCGGTCCAGATGGACCGGGGTTTTTGTGTGCATGGCGACCGTGAGCCAGCCGGCGTGCCCCTTCGGGACCCCTCGGGAACTGCTACCAGCAGGCTGTCACCTTGTAGAATTTGGCTGCGCCGCCTTCATGGTCGATGAGTTCCAGCGCCGGTGATGATGAGACGTCCAGAAGCCCGCCGTATCCCGGCATGGTTCCTGTTACGGTTCTGGTGCCGAAATCCAGCAGATACTTGACGTTGAGCTTGCGGACCGAGTCACACACCCAGGGGAATTCCTTCGCGCTTTTCAGCCCGGCATTGATGATGTCCACATCGTCCCCGTGCGTCGTGAGGATATGAGGCTGGAGAACTTCCCGGCCGGAGAATGCGTATGCCAAGGCAGCGCCGCTGCTGGGCAGGCCCGCAATGACGGCCCCGGGCTCCACCTCATCCGCCAAGCGGTTAAGCAGCGCCGTCTCGTCGGGCGTCAGCAGTGGTGACGCGGCGGTGGTGGAATACGCCCAATGGGCCCGCTCCACGGCCCAGGTCATGACGCCCATTTGGGTGGCCAGGACGAGAACCAGGATTCCTGCCGTGTACGCTGTCACCCGCCGGCGGGGCCGCACAGCCGCGAGGGCAGGCCCCTGACTCGAAGCCCTCATGCGTTTGGCCGTGGTCCGGCGGTGGGCCGCGTCCCAGAGGTAGCTGGCGCCAATCACGGCGGGCCCAATCATCGCCACGGGCAGCAGCGCCGCCAGCCGGTTGCTGTCGTAGTACCAAACACCTGTCAGGAACCACCGCGGACTGAAGTCCAGCCCGGCGGCGTAGAAGAAGAGCACGCCCGCAACTAAGAATGTGCCCAGAATCCAGAGTTGGCGCCTGGTTGCCAGCAGCCTGTAGATGCCGGCAATCATGCAGAGAGCAACAATGGCGGCCGCAGGACGTCCCATGGCCCCGCCGAGCAGAATTTCCCCGATGGCTTGCGGGGCGCTCTCCACGGCACCCCAGGAGGCTGCTCCTGCGGGGGGCCTGAAGGTGCGCCACACGATGGCAAGCACCACGGCGCCGGCAACCGCAACCGCAATAAGTGTCCACAGGCGCCGTCGTCGTTCGGGTGTGTTGGCGGGCAGCATTTGCACGGCCCGTCCGTAGCCAATGAACAGCACGGCCGGCAAGACGAAGACGACCAGCGCCATCAATGTGCTTGGGTGGGACACGGCCACGGCCGGCACCGAGACGAGTACCAAGAGCCAGGCAACGGGCGTGCTGGGGCGGTGTCCCTTGGCCACACCCAAGGCGCTGAACGCGAGTCCCATGGCGGCGGGCAGCAGGGCAATGGACAACAAGTTCGGATACAAAACGCCCCAGTCCACCATGAGCAGCGGGAATCCTGTGAAAGCTGGAATGAAGATTAAGGCCATGACGGTGGAAACAACGCGTTGGCCCGCCATGCGTTGCACGAGATACAGGCAGCCAAGCGGCCACACGATGGCCCCGATGGCAATGTTCGTGACGTTCACGGCCACCGGAATGCTCGCACCCGAGGCGATGGCAACAAGGCTTGTCATTGTGTGCCACGCCGACGGGTAGGCGCTGATTCCGGTAAAGGCTCCCAAATTCAGCGGCGAAGCATTGCCGGAATCAATGGCCCACCGCACGGCGTTGAGATGGAAGACATTGTCAAAGGTTTGGGAGATGTTCTCCGGCGTTTGGAACGCCGTACCCATTTGCAGGGCGATCAACGCGGCGGCACCCACCAGGCCAACCGCAGAGGCGATGACAACAGGCTTGCGGTCGGCCTGCCAGGCCGGCTCCGGCCATTTGCGTGACAATGCTTTCTTGATGCCGAACGCGATCGCCGAAATCACCAGCGCACCAACACCGAAGCTCGCAGGGGTCCACGAGACGTGAAGAATGGGAAGCACCAGCGAAAGCACACTGGCCATGGCAACGCTAAAGACGGGTGCGAGCAACAGGCTGGCCAGCCCGCGGATCCGGACGGCAAGGGAAAATACCAGACCAGGCACAACAAGGATTGCACCCGCCAACAAAACTAAAGGTACAGCTTCCCACCAAGTCACTCCAGCACCGCTTTCTAACAAACTCAAATCCTGCCGGACCGCATGTCCGGGCAGCCTACAAATTCACTTCAACACAAACCAAAGCGGCACATGGTTGATTCAGCACACCGCATGTCACCCTGGCCCGGGCGGCTACGCAGCCTCGGACCGTTGCCGCAATTCCCTGACGACAACGTCAACCGCGTCGTCCATGACAACCCTGCCGTGTTCCAGGAGCACACCGCGTTCGCAAACCGTGGATACCAGGTCAAGGTCGTGGCTCACCACAAAGAGTGTTTTTCCCGCAGCTGCCAGCTCCTTGATCTTCTTGATGCACTTGCGCTGGAACGGTTCATCGCCCACAGCCAGGATTTCATCGATCAAGAAAACTTCGGGGTCCGTGTGGACGGCAATGGAGAACGCGAGTTTCAGATACATGCCGGAGGAATAAAATTTCACTTCGGTGTCAATGAACTCCCCAATTTCGGAGAACTCCACGATCGAGTCGAACATCGTGTCGATCTGTTTCTCGGTCATGCCCAAAATGGCCCCGTTGAGGTAGACGTTGTCCCGTCCGCTCAGGTCGTGGTGGAACCCGGCACCCACCTCGATGAGCCCTGCCACCCGCCCGCGGGTCTGAACCGTTCCGCCGTCGGGCTGCAATACTCCTGAGATCAATTTTAACAACGTTGACTTGCCCGAACCGTTCAAGCCCAGCAGCGCGACTGTTTCGCCTTGCACGACGTCCAGGGAAATGTCCTGCAGCGCGTCAAAACGCTTGGACAAATCACCCTTGCGCCCCTTCACGAGCCAGACGATCGACTCCTTCATGGAGCGTGTATTGCGCAGCACAAATACCTTGCGCAGGTTGCGGCAGGTGATGGCGATGTTGTCGGCGACGGTCTCAGCTACGGGCATTTTAAAGCTCCTGGGCAAAATGGACGGCAAGTCGGCGGAACACGAGCTGGCCGATGAACAAGACGGCCAACGACACCAGCAATGAAACAGGCAGCCAGAAGGCAATAAGGTTCGGCGGCAGTTCAACCATGCCGAGCTGCTCGGTTGACAGCGTTGGGTGCCAAAACGCCCAGTGGAAAATCTCCACGGCAACCGTCATCGGATTCGCCTGATAAATGAAGAACCATGAGCCAAGTGCGTCCCTGGCCATCGTCCACACGTACAGCACGGGCGAGGCCCAGGTGACAACCATGAGGATCATGTCCACAATGTTTTCGGAGTCCCTGAAGTAGACGTTGACGGCGCCGAACAGCAGCCCAAGACCCATCGCCAAAATGGCCACAACGATGAACGCCGCAACAGCTGCCAGCAGCTGGTACGCCGACGGCTGCCACCCCACGAGGAGGCTGGCCGCCACAAGTATCACCACTTGGGGCAGGAAGTGAGCCGCCGAAACCCAGACGGTTGCCACCGGGAAGAGTTCCCGGGGCAGGTAGATCTTGCGGATCAAGTCCCTGTTGTCGACGATCGACCGGGTGGCATTTCCGAGTGTTTCGGTGAAGAAGTTGACCAGCACAATCCCGGAAAACAGGTAGATGGCGTAATTGGGTGTTTCTTTTTGCAGGTTGAGGAAAATACCCAGTGCCACGAAGTAGATCATGAACTGCATCAACGGCTTCACATACGACCACAGAAGTCCAAGCACCGATCCGCGGTAGCGCACCTTGATTTCCTTGCGCACCAGCAGCTTCAGCAGGAACCGGTTGGAGTAAACGCCAAGCAGGCCGCGTCCGCTTCCGGGCGTGGTCAGCTCATTGGTAACATCAGCCATCTACCGGCCGTCCACTGAATGCTCGTCAAAGGTCTTCTTCCATGCGGCCATGGACGTTATTTCTGCCACCGCGCCCCGGTAGCGTCCGGCCAGCTCGTCCCATTCCTTCACGAGGCGGACGTGGAGGCGGGCAGACTCTGCCAGCATGGAGCGCAGCAGTTTGGGATCGCGCTTGTACCAGGACATGCCGGTGCCTTCAGCGTTCGTCACCACCACGGAATCGTAGTGGGCCAGACGGAACCAGCGGCTGTCCCGGTGCGCCAGCACGCCCTGCGGGCGCACCGCCGATTCGGGGGCGGGGGTCTTGACGAGCTGCCGGGCAACTGTCTTGATGCCCCAGGAAACGAGGTCCTTCTTGTTGGGCAGGCCTATCGGCGCGCCGCCCATCGGTCCCCGGCCCAGCATGGGCGACGGGAAATCGTCAACGTTTTCCTGCAGTTGCGCGTCAGCGTACCGGGCACGCAGGGCATTGATCTCGGGCAGCTTCGTTGACAACACCTCGTGGAGCTGCTCGGGACCCTTGAAAATGTCCTTGAGCGCCTCCAAGCGGCCGTGCTCGGTGAAGTACTGCATGGACACCAGGTGCTTGACGTCGGCCTGCACCGATTCGCGCAGGACCCGGCCGCCCTTGGGGTAGGGGCTGTGGATCAAGGTGGTGATCAAGCGGTTGCGTTCGTGGAAGTAGGACTGCCAGCCCACCATGTCGTCCTTGTCCAGCCAGGAGACATGCCACACGGCCGCCCCCGGCAGGGACACCGTGGCGAAGCCGGCTGCACGCGCACGCAGGCCGTACTCGGCGTCGTCCCATTTAATGAACAGCGGAAGGGACAGGCCAATTTCGCGGATGACGGCGGTGGGGATCATGCACATCCACCAGCCGTTGTAGTCCACGTCGACACGGCGGTGCAGCCAGGAGGTTTGGCGCAGGTTGGCGATGCTGAAGTCATGGCGCATGTCCATGTCGGCGTGCGGAATGGCCGGCACGATGCGGTGCGGATCCACGACCTCGCCAAAGGTGTGCAGCACGCTGCGGTTGTGCAGGTCGAACATGTGTCCGCCCACGATTGTGGGCTTTTTGCAACGGTCGGAGAATGCCAGCATGCGCAGGATGCTCTCGGGTTCCACGACGACGTCGTCATCCAACAACAGCGCATAGTCGCTGCCATTCTCCACGGCTTCGTACATGCCACGGGCAAAACCGCCCGAGCCGCCCAGGTTGCCCTGGTCGATGATGCGCAGCTTGCCGCCCAAGGCGGCGCTGACCTCGGCAAAGCCTGGCTCATCGCGCACCTTCTTGGTGCCCTGGTCGACGATCAAAATTTCCTTGACGTTCTCCAGCGCTTCCGGATTGGCGGCCAGGAGCCGGGCGTTGTTCAAGCAGTAATCCGGCTTGTTCATGGTGGTGATTTCCAAGGTCACCTGGCCATTTGCCCGCGGGGCCTCCAGCAGGGTCCACTGTGCACCTTCCAGCGTCAGCCCGTCATGGCCTGCGGCCAGGTCAAACCAGTACCAGCCGCCGTCGCCAAACGGCATCAGGGTCAACTCAAAAATTGCGGTTTCAGTGCCGTTTACGCTGACACTTTCCACATGCTGGATCGATCCCCGGGCGTTGGACTTGCTGACCGTTACTGTGCCGCCGCCCTGGGTGGCAACTTCGAGCCTGACGGTGCGAACATCCGTCCAGCGCCGCCAGTAGCTTGCGGGAAAAGCGTTGAAATAGGTGCCAAAGGAGACCTGCTCTCCGGGGCGCACATTCATGGAGCGGCGCGAGAGGATGTCGTCAAAGTGAACCCCGGGCCCGCCGGAGCTGAAGAGCTGAAGCTTGTCTTCGGGCAGTTTGGGGGTGCGGGCCAGTTCGTCGTCTTCACGCAACCGAATGCCACTGGCGGAGCCGGCATCGACATACAGCGGCAGCGTGTCCACCTGGGACTCGGTGGGCAGGACAACTCTTTGAAGCACTGCCAGTTTGTGTTCCGCTTCGACTACGCTCACGCGTCAACTCCTCCGCTTTGCAGCTTTGCCCCGCCGGTGAAGTGCGGCTTGATCTTGTTGTCGAACATGTTCAGGGCCGAACCGATGGCCATGTGCATGTCAAGGTACTTGTAGGTGCCCAGGCGGCCGCCAAACAGCACGTCCTGCTCGCCGCGGGCAAGGTCGCGGTAGGCCAGCAGCTTGCTGCGGTCATCGCTGGTGTTGACGGGGTAGTACGGCTCGTCGCCCTTTTCTGCGAAGCGGCTGAACTCGCGCATGATGACGGTCGCATCCTTGGTGTAGCTGCGCTCCGGGTGGAAATGGCGGAACTCGTGGATGCGCGTGTACTTCTGCGCCTCATCCGGGTAGTTCATGACGGCACAGCCCTGGAAGTCCTCGATGGGCAGCACTTCCTGCTCCAGGTCGATGGTGCGCCAGGAGAGGTCGCCCTCCGCGTAGTCAAAGTAGCGGTCAACCGGGCCGGTGTAGATGACTGGGACCTGGCCGGTGACAGCCTTGCGTGAGTATTCGCCGTCGTCGAAGAAGTCGGTGTTCAGCACCACTTCAATGTTAGGGTGGTCGGCCATGCGCTCGATCCACGCCGTGTAACCATCAACCGGCAGGCCCTCGTGGGTGTCGGAGAAGTAGCGGTTGTCGTAGTTGTAGCGCACGGGCAGTCGGGAAATGATCGACGCCGGCAGGTCCTTGGGATCCGTATGCCACTGCTTGCCCGTGTAGTGCTTGATGAACGCCTCATACAGCGGCCGCCCGATAAGCTGGATGCCCTTGTCATTCAAGTTGGTGGGATCCGTGCCCGCCAGCTCGCCGGCCTGCTCCTGGATCAGCGCACGCGCCTCGCCCGGGCCCATGGACGAGCGGAAGAACTGGTTGATGGTGCCCAGGTTGATGGGCATCTGGTACACCTCGCCGTTGTGTGAGGTGTACACCTTGTGCTGGTAGTTGGTGAACGCCGTAAACCGGTTCACGTACTCCCACACGCGCTCATTGGACGTGTGGAAAAGGTGCGCCCCGTAGCGGTGCACCTCGATGCCCGTCTGGGCCTCGTTCTCGCTGTAGGCGTTGCCGCCGATGTGGTGGCGGCGGTCAAGGACTGCCACTTTCAACCCCAACTCGGTGGCGGCTCGTTCTGCGATGGTCAGGCCAAAGAAGCCCGAACCGACGACGACCAGGTCAGCGTTCACAAACTCTCCTGTGTTGCTTGTTAGTGATTTCCGGGCACAGCAGTGCCACGGACTATCTTCCTAGGTTACCCGAACGTTATCCATTGCTTTGGCCCGGGTGGCCCTCCTCACACCATCGGGTGCGCGGTGCTGCCTGCTGATTCCTCCACAGGGCATGCTGGCTGCCAGTTTGTTGACAAAGCACGACGCCGGACACCGCCAACACTTTCATCGGGCCTAGGCTCGAAAACAGGGAGCTGCTGTGGCCCGCTTGGCCGTGTTGGGCCGGGACTGCGGCTGCGGTCAGGTTGGACAGACGGGCTGCTGGAAGGAGGGTGCCATGTTGCTTGAGGTCACAGTGGTGGCGGGGGTGCGCCCGGCTGGAGACGGAGGACTGGGAGGGGCCGCTGCGGGTCCAAGCCTGCTGGGGCTTACAGCCGCGTCATTTCAGCCCACCGAGCTGAGCATCACATGGCCGGCGGCCGTGCAGCGGGCAGCCTGTTCGGGGTTGTCGCTCCAACGTGCCCTGGCGAAACACTGGCCGGGTTGCGCCTTCACCGTCGCGAACCTGCCGCTTGAAATGTTGCACGCCGGCACGGCCCCGCTGGTGAACGGCGCCGTCGTGGTTGCCTGGGCGGAACCGTCTGCCGGCGCGTCGGCAGGTACCGGTGCCACCCGGGCAGCAAGGGGCGTGCCCGCGGCTGAGGAAGGAATTGCCGCTGTTCTGGCGGTGTGCTCCGGGCCAGGAGCCGGGGCTGTCTTTGCCTTGCACCGCGGCACCTACACGATCGGCCGCGGTCAATGCCGCATCTCAATAGCCGACCCGGCACTGTCACGGCATCATGGCACGCTGGTTGTGGGAGCCCACAGCATTTCGCTTGCTGCCGCGCCCGGTTCCAGCGGTTTTTCGCTTCGAAGTCTTTGCGGATCCCCCACCGCGAGCGCCGTACCCGTCAAGGGAACAGCTTTTCTTGAAACGGGCCAGTCGATTTCATGCGGCAGCAGCACCGTTGAGCTCAGATTCAGCGATCCGGGCTTCTCGGAGGACGCATCCAGCCGCGCCACTGCACACATCACGCCGGTGTCCGGACCCGCAGTCCCGGCCTCTCCCTTTGGAGGCTCAACGGGTGCCGGTGGCGCGGTTCCCGCCGGGTCCGTCCTGTGGCCGTTGAACCCTGCGGCGCTTGAGCCGCTTGTTGTCGCCAACCCTTCGGGAGCGGCCCGAAACCGGGGGCCCATGGTGATTGCTGGCTGCCTGCCCCTGGTGCTGGGCGTGGTGTTGGCTCTGCTGACGGGATCGTGGATGTTCCTTGCCTTTTCCGCCATGGGTGCCATGACGGTGCTGGTCCCGCTCCTTGGTGGCTCCAGGCGCCGCAAGGGCCTCCTGGCCGCCGTGCAGTGGGCCGCAAGTCAGGATGCCGACAGACGCTCACACACGTTTCCGGATGCGGGCACGTTGGCAATGGCCGCCCGTGCCAGCACCGTGATACCACGGGCAAGACCGTTCGACATGGCTGCTGAGCTGCGCATCGGCACGGCGTCCCAGCCGTCCGCCATTCTCTTGACCCCCGACAATCCGGCCTTTTCAGCGCCGGTGTTGCCTGGCCTTCCCTTCAGCGTGCCGTTGGGTTCGCAGCCGGTCATCGTGAACGGACCTCCTGCGGCCGTGCTGGGACTTGTCCGCTACGCCTTGATGCAGTTGGACGCCGCCGGTTTGCAGGCGGTGCTCTTCGGGCCGGCAGGGAGCCTTCCGCTGGCGGCCAGGTTTCTGCCCCGGACTGTACTTGCGAGCACTGTTCAGGGCGCAGTCCGGGCACTCGCCGGGCTGCGTCCGGGCACAGCCGCGGACGCCGGAAGTCCGCCGGTTGTCCTGGTCATGGTCGATGAATCCACCGACCCGCTGACCTTCTCAACGCCCGGATTGTGCATCCTGCGCTTTGTCATGCGCAATCCGGAGCTGCCCGCAACTGCCACGGAGAATGAGGGCGGGGCACCAGGATCCCCCGGGCCAGCTGCAGGCCCGCACACGTCCCGTTCCCTGCCTGCGGGCGCCGTTTCAGCCACCACAGTTCCCCCCTCCACGACAAATGCAGTGTCGGCCCGGGTCAGGATCCAGTCCGCGGGAAATCACGTGGAGGGAAAATTTGGCGGCCGGACCTTTACCCCTGATGGTGTGCCCGCCGCGGTCTTCGACAGCTACGCACGACGACGGGCCGGCACCACTGCGGCCCCCGGTCCGGCCGGGCAGGGTTCCCTGGCAGCCAATTCACTGCCCTTGCCGGAGCAGGGGACCGCCGCCGCCTTGCTGCGGCAATGGAAACTCGCCGCCGGGGGGCCACTGCGCCCCATTCCCCTGGGCCAGTCCGGCTCCGGCCCCACCATGTTTGACTTTCGCCACGACGGTCCGCACCTGCTGGTGGGCGGCACCACGGGGTCGGGCAAGTCAGAGTTTCTGCGAACCCTGGTTGGCAGCCTGGCTGCGGTTCATTCCCCGGCCGACCTGCAGTTTGTCTTCATCGATTTCAAGGGTGGCGCAGGGCTGGGTGTCTTGGGGAAGCTCCCCCATACAAGCTCACTCATTACCGATCTGGGCGGCCACGGAATGGACCGAACCCTGGCGTCCCTGCGCACGGAGTTGCACAGCCGGGAGGCTGCACTGGCAGCCATGGAGGCCTCCGACAGTGATGCCTACCGCGCCTGCGCCCGTCAAAGCGGGGCCTTCGCTGGCGGGCATGCAATGGCCCACCTGGTGGTCGTCGTTGATGAGTTCAGGGTTTTGGTTGACCAGTTCCCCGACGCCTTGGCCGAGTTGATGCGCATTGCCGCCGTGGGAAGGTCGCTGGGCATTCATCTGGTGATGGCGACACAACGCCCGCAAGGCGCCTTGAATGCTGACATCCGTGCCAACGTCACGAGCTCCATCTGCCTGCGCGTGCAATCGGCCTTCGACTCCACGGATGTCATTGGCACCGGCGTGGCCGCAAGCATCAGCGTGGCCACCCCCGGCCGCGCCTACATCAGCCGCGCAGCATCGCCCCCTGAAGAATTCCAAAGCGCCACCCTCCGCCTCCCCGTCGTTGCGGATGGCGGGCTGCCGCTCGTGGAACTTGCCGCTGAACGGCTCGCCGCCGATTCCGTGGCCCAAGAAGACCCCCGGCTTTCCGCAAGCGATGGAGGGGCCGTGGCCGATCTCATGGCCGTTGCCTGGCGCCAGGCAGTTGGCTCCGGCGCGCTGCCTGGCGCCGCCCCGGTGGTCGTTGCCCCCGAACTGCCTGCCGACATGGCACTGAGCCAAGTGGGTAGCGCCGGGGGCACCGTCCTTCTGGGGTTCGCCGACGTTCCCCAACGCCAGTCCCTTGAGCGTCTGCCATGGCATCCGGAGCTGCATTCGCATCTGGCCTGCTTTGGCACCGCAGCGGAGACGTCGGCTGCCATTGCCCTGATGGTGGGCCAACTCCTGGGTGCCAACGCAAATACCGCCGGCTCGCCAAAGTCCGTCCCGCGCCTGTTGTACCTGCTCGACGGCGACGGGTCGCTCGGTTCATTCGCCGGCAGCCCATGGGTGGGCAGTTCCCTGACGCCGGAACACCTGCGGACGGCCGCGCACCTGGCGCACCGGCTCGCCGAGACTGCTAGAAGCGGCACAGCAACGTTGGTCCTCTGCATTACCGACTGGGGCCGCTGGGTGACAGCGTTCCGGTCCGGCCCGTGGCACGACGCCGAGGAGACCATTTCCGAGCTGGTCCGATTCAGTCCGCCAAACCTGGTGGTGGCCGTTGGCGGCGGCCGCGAGCTCCTCACGGCCACATTCCAGGCGGCCATTCCCAACAGGATTTTTCTCAGCTGCGGAAGCAGCGCGGAAGCCACAATGCTATGGCCGAGGCTGCCCAGATTCATGCCAATGCCCGGCAGAGCCGCCATTGCCGGGCCCATCAATGCCGAGGCTGCGTCCGGGGATGCCGAAACCATGCACATCGCCCAACTCGGCACATCCACACTGAACGATGCCGGCGCGGCTCGGGCTGCCCCAGGCTGCGCGGCCGACACCCTGCACGTCGCTCCCCTGCCGCGGAGCCTCTCCATGGCGCAGATGCTACAGCTGGCTGCTGGCCGCCGCTTCCCCGTCGCTGCCAAGGCAGCACCACGACGACCAGTGGTTGTGGGTGTGGGCGGCGACGGTCTGCAGCTGGTGGAAACCAACTTGGCACCGGGGACTGTGCTGCCGGTGGTTGGCGGGCCGGGGACAGGTAAATCTAGCTTTATCCGGGCCATGGCATTTCTTAACGACGGTTTCACTGGCCGTTTTCCGCCGGGCTCAGCGGAACAGTCAGGGGCACGGACAGACGGAATCGTGTGGCTGGATGACGCTGCCTCCCTCAAACCCGAGGAGTTGCAGCAGGCAACTCGCAGCCTGGCCTCCGGGGCGGCAATAGTGGCGGTGTTCCCCTACCCCGGTCCGGCGTTGTCGATGCTGCCGCTGGAGTGGGGACTCCGATCACCCCAGCAAGGAGTAGTGCTCAGGCCGCAGCGCCCAAGCGACGCCGACTTGTTCGGTGTCCGGCTTGATACAGCGGGTGCCGAGCCGCAGGGGCGCGGGGTCCTGATTGACCGCGGCCGACTCTCCTGGTTTCAGTTCCCGGATGTCACCGAGCCGACTGAACAGCAGTCCATGCAGGAGGCAATCGTGAAGGTGGGGAGGCCTTGACACCGGCTGCATTACAAGACGTTGTTTTCGCCCCCGGAGCGCAGCGAGAAGGCCACGACTCTTGGCGTGAAGAGGAAAAACGCGGCAGCCAGCGGCGGCAGCAGCAACAACAGCCCCACCGCAATATGGCCCTCCATTAAAGCGGGCATGGCAATGGCCACCATTAACAGCTGCCATACGAATGCCGCCGAGCGGGTCCACCTGAATCCCCTGAACGCGTTGACAGCCACGGCGGCCAGACCGGCTGCCAAGGCCAGCAGCAGGACTGTCAAGAACACGGCGCTGGCGATGGAACGTGGCGGCTGTAGAAAAGCGGAAAAGATCGACCACACACCAATGGCGCCCATCGCCAATGCTTCAAGACCGACAACGGCAGCCACAACATATACACCGGCAGGGCGGGGCAAATCTGCGGCGGGGAGGTTCGTTTCCAGCGCGTCGGCGCCTTCTGAAGAGGGTCTTTCGGCGGGAGTATGGGGATCTTTTCGCACAACTGCACCCTATCGGAGTTTGCCGGAAGGCAGCCGTGAATTTTGCCTGCAGCAGACACGAAACAATCAGGCATTGTGATGTATCGCTCACGGTTATACGCTAATATTTCCATCCCTACCCCTTGTTTACGAAGAGTTAACATGACACGCTTAACTCAA
Organism: Specibacter sp. AOP5-B1-6; assembly: GCF_052376555.1. NCBI lineage: Bacteria > Bacillati > Actinomycetota > Actinomycetes > Micrococcales > Micrococcaceae > Specibacter > Specibacter sp. AOP5-B1-6. The sequence continues at coordinate 12,614 of NZ_JBQSVT010000016.1, read as the reverse complement.
TGACCTAAAGGGGCCCATAAGGGCCTTTTCTTATGTGGCCAAAAGTGAATTTTTTCACAAGATGGCGGCAGTTTGCCTACAGTTTTTAATAAGGAGTGAGTGATCAGCATGGACTGGCGTAGTCGCGCAGCCTGCCTCGACAAGGACCCGGAATTGTTTTTCCCGGTGGGAAACACGGGCCCGGCCTTGCTGCAAATCGAGGAAGCAAAGAGCGTATGCCGTCGCTGTCCCGTGATCGACACCTGCTTGAAGTGGGCCATTGAATCCGGACAAGACGCGGGAGTTTGGGGTGGCTTGAGCGAGGACGAACGCCGCGCCATGAAGCGTCGCGCAGCCCGCGCCCGGCGCGCCAGCTAACTGCACTTCCCTGGCGGCCCCGCAACAATCGATGATTGTTGCAGGGCCGCCACTTTTAAAGCAACCACCCTCCTCCGGCCCACACCCACGAGCGCCCCGCTGCGAGCAGCGGCGTGCGGCGGGTGCAGTTGAAGTGCTCGGGGACTGGTGCCGGCTAATTAGTGCCTGCTGATCAGTGCCATCTGCAGCTCGACCACCGTGCCGCCGCCCTCCCGCGGGGACCATTCAATGGTGCCGCCCAGTTCACTGGTGACAAGTGTCCGGACAATCTGCAGCCCCAGCCCCTCGGTGATGTTCCCTTCCGGAAGCCCCAGCCCGTCGTCCGCTATGGTCACCGTCAGTGCGTCATCACCTGACTCGTTCTTGTACCGGTGCGCCGTGAGCCATACGGTCCCTTCCCGGTCCTGCAGTCCATGCTCGACGGCGTTGGCCACCAGTTCATTGATCACCAGCGCCAGCGGGGTGGCAAAGTCGCTGGGCAATTCCTCAAAGGCACCCTCACGTTCGGTGTGCACCCGCTGTGACGGGGACGCCACCTCGGCCGACATCCTGAACTGCCTGTCGATGAGCTCGTCAAAGTCAACGTTTTGAGCCAGGCCCTGGGACAGGGTCTCATGGACGAGGGCAATGGTGGCCACCCGGCGCATGGCCTGTTCGAGGCCCTGTTTGCCTTCCTCGCTGTGCATGCGGCGGGACTGCATGCGCAGCAAGGCTGCCACTGTCTGCAGGTTGTTTTTCACCCTGTGGTGAATTTCGCGAATGGTGGCGTCCTTCGTCACCAATTCCTGTTCCCGGCGGCGCAGTTCCGACACATCGCGGCACAGCACCAGGGCACCAAAGCGCTCGGTGGCATCACGGAGGGGAATCGCGCGCAGGGACAAGCTCACCCCGCGGGACTCAATCTCGGTCCGCCACGGCATCCGGCCCGTGACAACGAGCGGCAGCGTCTCATCGACCATGCGCCTGTCCTTGAGCAGCCCCGTGGTGACCTCGGCCAGCGAGCGTCCCTCGAGGGATTCGCCGTCACCAAGCCGGCGGAACGCCGACACCCCGTTGGGGCTAGCGTACTGGACAATCCCATCAACGTCCAGACGCAGCAGCCCGTCACCCACGCGGGGGGCGCCGCGCCGCGACCCTGTCGGTGAGGCAAAGTCGGGCCACAGGCCCAGGGTGCCCATCTTCAACAGGTCGTACGCGCATTGACGGTAGGTCAGCTCGAGCCTGGACGGCATGCGCGAGCTGGAGAGGTCCATGTGGGTGGTGATGACTCCCAGGGTGCGGCCGTTGCGGACCATGGGGATGGCCTCAACCCGCATGGCCATATCCGAATTCCACACCTTTGTTTCATGCGAGCGCTCTATGTTCTGGCTCTTCCATGCCGTCTGCACCAACGGCTCAAGGAGCGGCTGGATCCGATCCCCCACAAAGTCCGAATGGAACATGGTGTGGGACGTCGACGGCCGCACATGGGCCAGGGCCACATAACTTTCCCCGTCATTGGACGGGAACCACAACACCAGGTCCGCGAAGGACAAATCGGCGATCATCTGCCAGTCTCCGACCAGCAAGTGCAGCCATTCGGCGTCGCCCGGGCCCAGACCCGAACTTTCCCTGATCATGTCGGCAAAGACTGCCATGCGGGCTCCTTAAAAGTGGGTGGCGGTGCCCGTTGAAGACAACGGGCACCGCACTAACTGTTGCAACCGTGCAGTTGCAACCGCAAAAACTGCGGAACGACGACGAGTTTAGCGCCGCACGATTGAACGCAAGAGCCTCAATGCTACAGACAACGACGCCATGTCGTCTTCCTCAAGCTCGTTGACCTCGGCAAACATGCGCACTGCACGGGCCAGCTGCTCCTGGTTCGCAGTTTCCCACGCCTCGATCCGCTCCATCGTGGGGGTGCCGTCCGCGGTGCTGTCCATGACGTTGCGCGTCATGTCCGCCGTTGTCGCATAAAGGTCGTCACGCAATGCTGCCCGGGCGAGCGCCTGCCACCTGTCATTGCGCGGCAGTGCCGTAATGCGTTCGAGCAGGGCATCCACACCGTAGCGGTTGTACAGCGCGTAGTAGACGCTGGCGACTGCCTCCTGCGGTTCGTCCAGCGACTCGCTGACCTTTGCCACGTCCAGCAGCGGGAACGTTTCGAAGAGTTCAGCCCACCGGCTGGCCAGCGACGGCGGCATGTCAAAGGAGGCGGCCCGGCCGGACCACGCCTCCACGCGTTCCACGTCGACGCCCTGGAAAAAGTCGCCCATGTGCGTGCTCAGCCCGCCAACAACCGGCTTGAACCGGTTGACGAGTTCTTCAATGCCCTGCAGGCCAATGCCTTCATTGACCAGCCACCGCACCGCCCGGTCCAAGAGGCGGCGCATGTCCAGGTGGACGGTGCACCACTGCTCTGTGGGGAACGACGGCGGCAGCTCCCGCAGTGCCGCCGTCATGGAGGCAAAGTCAAAGATCTCATGCAGGGCAACGAAGGCCTTGGCAACCACGACCTCGCCAGCCGAGGATTCCTCCATGGCGCGGAACGCGAAGGTGATGCCGCCAAGGTTGACCATGTCGTTGGCCACCACCGTGGCAATGATCTCCTTGCGCAGCGGGTGGGTGTCCAACTCTGCGTCAAAGCGTTCGGCCACCTGCTTCGGGAAGTAGCGGCGCAGCGTTGACTTGAACCAGGGGTCCGTGGCCAGGTCACTGTTGCTCAGCGAGGTGGCCAGTTCCATCTTGGCGTAGGCGAGCAGGACCGCCAGTTCGGGGGAGGTGAGTCCCTGGCCGGCGGCCAGGCGCTCACGCAGCTCGGCATTGGTGGGCAGTGCCTCAAGCTCGCGGTTCAGGCCCGCATGCTCTTCCAGCCAGTCCATGAAACGCTCGTAGCTGGGGCTCCACTCGACAACCCGCTGGCGGTCGTTGAGCAGCAGGATGTTTTGTTCGATGTTGTCCTCAAGCACCAGCTGCCCGATTTCATCCGTCATCGACATCAGGAACGCCGTGCGTTCAGCCGGGTCCAGCTTGCCTGCGGCAACCATGCGGTCAACGAAGATCTTGATGTTCACTTCATGGTCCGAGCAGTCGACGCCGGCCGAGTTGTCGATGGCGTCGGTGTTCAGGATGACCCCGTGCAGGGCAGCCTCGACGCGGCCCCGCTGGGTCATGCCAAGGTTTCCACCCTCACCGATGATCTTCACCCGCAGATCCGCACCGTCAACACGGATGGGGTCATTGGTCTTGTCCCCCACTGAGGCGTTGCTTTCGGTGCTCGCCTTGATGTAGGTGCCGATGCCGCCGTTGTACAGCAGGTCGGTGGGGGCCAGCAGCACTGCACGGAGCAGTTCCGGCGGGCTGAGCTTCACGGTTCCCTCGGGCAGGCCAAGTGCCGTGCGCACCTGTGCTGAAATCGGAATTGACTTCAACGAGCGCGGGTACACGCCGCCGCCTTCGCTGATGAGCTCCCTGTTGTAGTCCTGCCAGGACGAGCGGGGCAGGTCGTACAGGCGCTGGCGCTCGTCAAAGGCCGGGCCGGCTTCCGGTGTGGGATCAAGGAAAATGTCCCTGTGGTCAAAGGCCGCAACCAGGCGCACGTGGCGGGTCCGGAGCAGGCCGTTGCCAAACACGTCCCCCGACATGTCCCCCACACCAACTGCCGTGAACTCCTGGGTCTGGGTGTCGACGTCGAACTCGCTGAAGTGCCGCTTCACCGACTCCCACGCGCCCCGGGCGGTGATGCCCATGGCCTTGTGGTCATAGCCGACCGAGCCACCTGAGGCGAACGCGTCGCCGAGCCAGAAGTTGTAGTCCGCGGAAATGGCATTGGCCGTGTCAGAGAAGGAGGCCGTGCCCTTGTCCGCAGCCACCACGAGGTACGTGTCTTCCGAGTCGTGGCGCACCACGTTTTCCGGCGGCACCACGACTTCACCGTCGGCGGAGGCCACCAGGTTGTCCGTGACGTCGAGCAGGCCGCGGATGAACGTCTTGTAGCTCTCCCTGCCCTCCGCCATCCAGGCGCCGCGGTCAACGGCCGGGTTGGGCAGCTGCTTGGCGAAGAAGCCGCCCTTGGCACCGGTGGGAACAATGACGGCGTTCTTGACGGTTTGTGCCTTGACCAGGCCCAGCACCTCGGTGCGGAAATCTTCACGGCGGTCAGACCAGCGCAAGCCGCCGCGTGCCACCTTGCCAAAGCGCAGGTGCGTGCCCTCAACACGGGGGGAATACACCCAAATCTCAAACATGGGCTTCGGCTCCGGCAGCCCCTCGATGGTTGACGGGTCCAGCTTCAGGCTCAGGTACTCGCGGCCGCGGTAGTGGTTGGTCCGCAGTGTCGAGTCGACAAGGTTGGCAAAGGTGCGCAGGACCCTGTCGGCGTCAAGGGTGGGCACGCCCTCAAGCGCTTCGTTGAGGCGGCCGTGAACCTCATCCTGCAGCTTTGCGCGGTCCGCCTCGTCAACAGCCGGGTTGAAACGGGCCTCAAACAGCTCGACGAGACCGCGGGTCACGGCCACGTTGTGCAGCAGCGTGTCCGCGATGAACCCAAACGAATTCGTATTGCCCATTTGGCGCAGGTACTTGGCGTACGCGCGGAGGATGACGATCTGGCGCCAGTGCATGCCCTCCGTCAGCACCAGGCGGTCAAAGTTGTCCGATTCGCTGAGCCCGGTGATGGCAGCGCCAAAGGCGTCGGTGAGCAATGCCGCGGTGGCCAGCGGGTCAACGCCGGCCGGGTATTTCAGGCCCAAGTCATAAAGGAAGAAGTCACGCTTGTCGGCGGTTTCAATCTCAAAGGGGCGTTCATCGAGAACTTCGATGCCGAGGTTGTGGAAGAACGGCAGGATCTTGCTGAGGCTCTGCGGGTGGGCCATGTACAGCTTCACGCGGGCGTCTTCATCCAGCTCCGTGCCGGCCGGCAGGTAGACATGCATGCCGGGAGCGCACCTGTCCGGTGTCAGCCCGGCCGCAATGGCTGCCTTGTACTCGGCGTCGAAGTCCTCAAAGCGGGTGATGTCGGCCAGGGCGTCCTCCACCTCAAAATCAACCCGGTAGCTTGCCGGGAAGGCATCGGACCATTTGGCCACCAGGCGGTCGGCTGCGTCCAGCGGGTGTGAGTCGCGCAGCACCCGGGCAATGCCCTCGGGCCACGAGCGGGCCGCGCGAACCAGCCGCTGTTCCAGTTCGGACACCTGCAGGTCGGCCGGAACCTTGAAGTCCTTGGACAGGCGGATGCGGAAAAACAAGCGGGCCAGTGCCGATTCGCTCATGCGTGCTTCAAAGTCGATGGAGCTGGCGTTGAAGGTGCGGGTGAGTTCTTCCTCGATGCGGTGTCGCACGGCCGTGGTGTAGCGATCGCGGGGGATGTAGACCAGCGCCGACATGAACCTGCCGTAAATGTCGGGGCGCAGGAACAACCGCGTACGACGGCGTTCGGCCAGCCGCAGGATGCCGTTGGCGATCTCGATCAGCTCCGCAACCTCGATCTGGAACAGCTCGTCGCGAGGGTAGGTCTCAAGGACTGCGAACAGGTCCTTGCCCGAGTGGGAGTTGGGCGGGTAGCCGAAGTGGCGCAGGACGGCGTCGACCTTTTCACGCACCACCGGGATGTTGCGGACCGAGCCGGTGTAGACAGCCGAGGAGAACAAGCCGATAAAGCGCTGCTCACCATTGACGTTGCCTTGGGAATCAAAGGACTTGATGCCAATGTAGTCAAGGTAGGCCCCGCGGTGCACCGTGGAGCGGGAGTTGGCCTTGGTGATGACGAGGACCCGCTTCTCACGGGCCTTGCGTCGGCCCGTCGTCGTCAGGTGCTGCACAGTGGGGTGGCTCGACCCGTCGCGCAGCAGGCCCAGGCCGCTGCCTTCGCGGTTCACCAGGACGTCTTCGCCGTCGCGCTTGTGCAGATCGTATTCCCGGTAGCCAAGGAAGGTGAAGTTGTCGGCTTCCATCCAGTGCAGCAGATCTTCGGCTTCGCGGAGGTCGATCAGGGACTCCCCTGCCAAAACTGTTGCCAAAATTTCTGCCCGGCTCAGGGCTTTCTCCCGCATGGCCGGCCAGTCTTCAACGGCGGCCCGGACGTTTGCCAGCACCTTGGCCAATCCGGCCAGCAGCTCTTCCTTGGCGGCCTCGCCAATCTTCGGGATTTCAATGGCGATCCAGGACTCCAGGAAGGAGCTGTTGTCACCGTCGCCGAGAAGGTGGGCAATGTTTGGCATCGCCGAGGTGTCACCGCTGGCGACGCCGGCGTGGGAGGGCACCTTTGTCACGGACGTCAGGTCGTTGCTTGCCTTGTCGCGGGAGACCACGAAGACGGGGTGCGTGACCAGGTGGATGGCAAGCTTCTGCCGCACCAGTTCAGCGCTGACGGAGTCAACCAAAAACGGCATGTCGTCGGTGATGATGAAAACCACGCTGGCGTCGCGCTCGTCGCGAACTTCCACATTGGCCTCGCCGGGGGTGCGGTTGCCCGCCAGCTCCTGGTGCGCATGTGCCCGGGCATTCAACAACTCCGGATCATAAAGCGCAGCGTCCTCCTCGGACAGTTGCACAAAGTAGTCATTCAGGAACGACTGGCCGCCATACCGGCTCTGGTCCCGGACTGGCTGGTGGCTGGGTGAGTGCAATGACATGAATTAACGCCTCCGTGAAAGACTTACGACCGCTTCTTTGCGATCCTTCAATTGAGCCTAGCCCTGAAGTCCAACCCTTGCTGTGGCGTTTGTTACAGCGGTATCTGAGTTTCGTTGGTCACCTGCACAATCCATCCCGCGGATGGCGCGACGCAGTGGGGCATCGCTTGCTATCTCCAGCAAAAGCCGCCCCTCCAGCAGTGCCTTGTCGGTGAGGTCGGGGTCCCAAGGCAGAAAATGGCTGATGCCCTGGGCCGGCCCAAAGCGCTCCCACGCCTGTGCCAGGGACTTCTCCGGGGCACCGCCCACAGCCTTGCGCCGCACCTTGTTGACAACCACGCGGACCGCAGCCGCGGGGACGGCCTGGTGCAGTTCGCCCAACCCGCGAATCAGCCGCGGGATTCCGATGGGATCGCTGTTGCCCACGGCGTACACGATGTCCGCCTGGGCCAGGACCGTCAGGGTTGCTGCGTTGCGCCGCGGCGCCACCGTGTCGTAGCTGAGCTCTTCGTCATTTTCCAGGGCGAAGCCGCAATCCACAATGACCAGTCCAGCCAGCTCCCGGGCCAGGCCAAGGACTCGTTCGACGGCGGCTGCCCGCAATTCCGGCCACCTGTCCGCCCTCGTCAATCCGGTGAGCAGCGAGAAGGTGCCGCCGTCAAACACCACCTGGGTCGCAGTTTTCGCCAACTGTGCAACGGTGAGGGCGCCCTGGTCTGCGGCCCGGCACGCTTGGGCAAATGACGCCGCCTCGTCAAGCAGGCCCAGGGCCGCCGCAACGCTCGCGCCGTAGCTGTCCGCGTCAATCAACATGACCGTTCGGCCCGCGGCAGCTTGTTCGGCTGCAAGGTTGATTGACAGTGTGGTCCGTCCCGGTGAGCCGATGGGCCCCCACACCGCCACAAGGGTGCCGGGCCCGCCGCCGTCCGCGGGAACATGGCCGGGAGCGTATCCGGCCGGCAGCTGATGCCCACTGGCCGTGGCGGCGTTCTTGGACTTTGGCCGTTTGGCACGGCCGCGTGCAGGGGCCGTATCGCGTCCCGGATGCAGGCTGCTTGCAATCTTTGCCCGCAGGCCCACTGGTTTCCCCGTGCGCAGCTGCTGGCCGGGCATTCCTGCCGCTGTCCCGCCGGAGGCAGCTGCGTTCCCAGCCGCAACGTCGTTCTTCACGGTTGGCTTCGCCAACCCGCTGCCGCCGGCATCTGAAGCTGCTGTTGCTGAAGCCACGGCAGCAATGGGCCCGGCAGCAGACGCGGCAGCAGAAGCGGCTTTTCCCTGTCTTGGTGTCCGTTTCAAAGGTGCACGCTTCAAGGACCTCTGCTTCGGGGAACCGGCAACTCCTGCCGCCGGACTCCCGGAGGCGTCTGTGCCGCCGCTTCCGGCCGCCGCCGGGGCGGCGCCTTGGTCATCCCCTGCCGGGCGGGCAGCGGAGGTGCCGGTTTCGGGCGAAAGGCCGGCTCCGGCGTCGAACTTCAGCAACGGATCCTGCTCCACGGAACGGGCGCCGGGGGAAGGGACGGAAAACCCGGCCTGCCGCGGGTGCCTGCGCCCTTCGACGGCCGCGCGGACCACCACGCCCAGCGCCTCAGCCGTGACGGACCCGGTGACAGCGGATGCCCCGATGCCACGCAGCCTTTGCGCCTCGGCCGGGGAACCCGCCACGGCCACAACACTGACGCCCACCGCGGCAAGCCTGTCGACGAGTGTCGCCGTCAGGTCACCGGCGTCGTCGGCGACGAATGCCATCTGTGCCAGACCGCTTTGGCAGGCGGCAAGAAGGTCCGCCAGCGCCGGGCAGCGGCGCACAATCCGCAGCTCCCCGGGCTGCTGCGCGAGCGCCGCAATGACGCCAGTTGCCGTGTCCCCCACCGAAACAACCGTTATTTGCTTCACGGCGCAGCTCCGGGATTCCACACCACCGAGACTTTGGCTTTGTTGGCGACGGCACCAAGAAATTTGGGCATTTGCGTGTCGGTGACGAGAACCATCAGCTGCATGTTCTTGCCCGATCCCAGCGATGAGGCGGAAACGTTCAGCGCAGCAACCTCCGCGCCGGGCAGCATGAGGATCGGCACCTGATAGCCGTTGCGCTCGTCCGGCAAGGCAACCCACACGTCGACATGGGAACCAACAACAACTTCCTTGGGCAGGGCTTCGTCGATGCTGACCGATGCGGGCTTGCGGTCCAGGGCGTCGGTTTTTCCCACACTGGAGCGGGCTACAAGCTCGCCCTTGGGCACGATGCGGATGGCCACGGCCGTGTCGTCAAGGGGGTCGTTGGGGTCGAGATACTTGCCGTCCGCGTCCCCCAGCTGGACTTGGACCACAGTCAATGAGTCGGCGGTGATCTTTTGGCCGACCACCAAGGCATCCTTGGCCACATAGGCGGGCATGGTCTTGCCCGCACTTCCAACCAGGGCCACCACCCCCGCGACGGCGGCAAGGACAAGCAGGATGCCGATCAAGAGCCGCGGGTCCTTCCACGACGGCTTGCTTAATCGAGGGGCAGGCCCCTGCGCATCCATAGCCATAGTTCCTCCACTTTGGGAACCCGCCGCCACGTGGTGCCGGCCGGCATCGTCCGAGTGGTGCCGGCCGGCAGCTTTGGGGCGGCCAGCCCCGCGTCCAGTGTGGGCAGCCACGTGTCGTTGCTGCCGTCTTCCAGTTCTACCGCTGATCGCCCCGGGTTGATAGCCTTTGGACCGAAATGGGCCGAATCTGTGGACAAGTGCTGTGTTGCGGCCCATCATATTTGAGCTGGTGCCGCACATGCAGTGTCCGGAGCAAGCTTGAGACCTTTGCAGCGCTCCGGCCCTTGACGGGGTCTCGCGGCTCAGGGCAATTACGGCGAAATGAAACGCCCCCGGTGGCCCGTATCCGAGCGACGCGTCGCCAAAACAGCCCCTCAACTGAGCGAGCATCTGCGGCTGGCTCGAGTGTCTGCAGCCTCGATCGCGTGGAGGCTGTGGATATGCACGACAAAGCTCGTCAAATGAGCTCAAAAGGGAGATAATGATTGCATGCCTCGATTTCTGACATTGGCCGACGTTGCCGAACAGCTGCAAATCTCAGCCGCAGCATGCTATGCGCTTGTGCACAGCGGTGAGCTGCCCGCCTTCCAAATCGGCGGCCGCGGCCAGTGGCGCGTGGATGAAGCAAAGTTTGAGCAGTTCATTGACGACCGTCACGCAGTGGCCAGGGCAATGCTGGCCGCCGAGAGCCCGACGCCACGCAGTTAAGCCGCGCAGTCAAGTCGGGCAGTTGGTCCGAGCGGTTGGTCCATCGGCGCTGCCCATTGGTGCCGGCGTGAATTGGTGCCGGCGTGAAATGGTTTCAGGGTTGCCGGCAGCCCGTGCGGCTTGCGTCGTTCCAGCAGGGTTCAGAACTCGTTGTCCGTCGAAGATGCCACTGACACCAGTTGATTCATGGGGACCACAACGCTGCCCTGCCGGTTTTCGCGGTCCCGGCTGACGCCGTCGGCCAATTGCATCAATTGCACGTAATCGGCACCCACCTGGTCAAGCACTCCGCGCAAGGTGGCCGGGCGGGAGCTGTCCAAATCGAGGACGACCATCGACCTGTTGCGGGCGAGAATTCGCAGTGCTGCCGCGAGCGTGTAAGGGACTTTCGACGCCGCCGTGGCCCGTTGGGCACCCAAGCCCTGTACTCGCAGGATCATTGTCAGGGGCAGCAGGACTGAACGGTTGCTTTCATTCACCAGCACCCACTGCGGTTCCACCCTGCGAACCTCACCATGAAACGCCGTGCCATTGCACATGACAAGTGAAAGCTGCCCGCCCACGGCACCGCGCAATGCCTGGGCCAAGGTCAGTTGAGAGGCTTCCATTCTGGCCAGCTCGTTGATCTGACGTTCCAGTTCCTGCTGCGTGGCGGCATGCATCTGGGCTTCCAAGTCGCCAAAGAGCAGATCCCATCGCATGGCGTCACGCTAGGCGCGGGCAGCCGCCCAGTCAAGCGGCGGCGTTGGGGCGCTGCCACGAGCTGTCCACAATCTTTCGCAAGGCTATGGACAGGGCTCACTCAACGGGTTCAAAATAGGTTATACAGATACAATCGATGTCAAATAATCTCTAAATCGTTCAAAGGAGATGCAGATGAAACGGCAAACTCGTGCAGATGTGGGCATGGCGGCCGCGATCCTTTTCCTTGGCGCTTCGCTGGTCTTCAGCGGCTCCTCCGTATTGCGTCTGAGCTGGAGCGGCACCGGAGCATCTCCCGGGCTCAACCTGCCTGAATTGCTGGGTGTGACTGCTGCAGGTGCAGGAATCGGACTGCTCAGCTGGTGGTTGCTGGCCTTTGCCTGTGCCTGCATCTCAGGCGCGGCGCAGTCTTTGGGGGCTGTCCGGCTTGCCGCATTCGCCGAGGCTTGGTCGCCAGCCTTCATGCGGCGGGTGGTCACGGCCGTGCTGGGGCTGAACCTGCTGGCTGCTCCGTTGGCCGGCGCCGCTGAGGGGCCCGGCATTGACCCGCAGTGGCACGCCGATTCCGTGGCCACGGCCCCGGCAAAAGTTGCCGGCACCGAATCAAGCGGCGCCCAAAGCCTGCCCACCGGCAACGGGGGCGCCACGCAGGACGTCCTGCCGGCCGTTCCCTCCGCGCCGGTGGAGCCGCAGTGGATCCCACACGCACCTGACATTGCTCCCGACCTTGTTCTCCGCCCTTCCACACGGTCCGGTCCGAACCCCACCGCAGCTGGCGGCGGCAGCGGTCCGACGGACGTGGTTGTGAAAAAAGGTGACAGCCTGTGGAGCATCGTGGCCGCTGCCCTGGGACCGTACTCAAGCGATGTCGACGTCGCACTGGCCTGGCCGGGCTGGTACAAGGCGAATCGGGAGACGATCGGGGCAAACCCCAACTTCATCCTGCCAGGCCAAATCCTCCACGCACCGGCAGGCCGATAGCTGAATGATTCCGGAACCGCGGAGCGGCACGAGCTTGGTCTCCGTTCGGCCGGCAAGAACGTTTTAGGAACGCAAAGGAGCACCCAATGAGCACCCCCGCCATTTCTGCAGCAGGCACCCCCACCCTGCTGGTGGTCAAGCCCGTCCAACCCGCGGGCCCCGGATTTGAAACCGCCCATGGCGGAGACGTCGTGAAGCTGCCCGGTCGAAACGAACGCGTGAAGCGCCAGCGACCGGATCGCAGCAATGCCGTGTCTGGCACCGTTGGCGTCTTGGATCCAGAGGCTGCAGAGCGTGCGGTGGTGGGGTCGATGTCGTGCAAGGTGGCCCAGGCCGTCCTTGAAGTGCTCAGCGGGGCCCGCTCGGTGCAGCAGCTGGCCCGATGGCTGGACACCATGTGTCTGAGCGCCCTGACCACTCGCGCGCGCCTGCACGCCGAGGCGTACAAGGCTGAATTCCGTCGCCGCAGCCACGATCCCAGTGCCGACAATGTACGCACCCTGCACCACCAGCCCCAAATCCACTCAGTTCATTGCAGCGCAGTCGCCCCTGGGATTTTTGAGGCCGCAGTGGTGATTGCGGACAAGACACGTTTCCGCGCCATCGCCATGCGCTTTGAACTCAACGGCGGTCTCTGGAAAGTCACGGCCCTGCAAATTGGGTAGATCCTGTCTCGCGGGCTTTCCGGTCCAACACACCGGATTTGTTCCGGTCCAGTCCC